>JAFGWI010000007.1 GCA_016937215.1 Spirochaetales bacterium
AAAAGGCGCGGGCAACAGAAACACCGTGATAATTTCACGGTGTTTCTGGTCGGAGCGTTAGCGCAGCCCTGGAAAGCCCGGCCTGCCTGACCGGAGGGAAGGCAGGCAACGCCCAACTATTCGGTACACAAATGGAAAATTCAGTTTTATCCGGATTGCCAAATATCCTTTTGGCGCCTGGCTTGACAGCGTTAGCCTTCTTTGGATAAGCTGAATCACTGCATAACATTTTCGTTCGTTTGTTGTGCCTTTTTTCTGCTGGCTGCATTTTTGACGGGCTGTTTCAAGATGGCAAAATATGTATGGGAAAATTTGGCATTTCATTTTTCAGGATGCTATGGAGGCTGACTAAAATTGGGGTAAGGCCCAAAAGGAGGAAATCCTTTGAGTAAAACAATTCGATTAAAAAACGGTCTACTGAAGATTATTCCGGGGGAGCGCTTCACTCCGTTTTCTTTGGCACAGAAGCTGGGGGCCAAGGTGATTCTTGAATCAGCTTCATTTCATAGAGGCCGTGAACGCTGGTCTGTTCTTCTTCTAAAAGAGGCTTTTCGTGTGTTGCAGGATGTTGAGGGGATTTTTCTCGAGCAGAATAACAAACGTTTCAAGATCAATAGCCAGGCAAGGGATATTCTTGATGTGATGCTTTATTTTGCCCAGCAGCATAGTGTTCATGGCTATGATTTTCCCATTCCTGCCGGCGGCATAGGCTATGTTTCCTATGAGGCTGCCGCGCGTTTTGATAAAATCCATCTTCAGGATAAACCCGATTCCATTGGTATTCCTGAATCCTATTTTATTGTGGGCAGTGTGTTTTTGATTTTTGATCATTACACTGATTCCATTATTATCATGGCATTGAATTACAAGGAAAATCCGATAAATCTTGAACAGGCTATTGGCGAGATTGAGGATAAGATTAATGATCTGGATTTTAATTTCATGAATATGCCTAATAAGGAATATGAGGCCAGGATTATCCCTGTTCCAGGTGACAAGGAAAATTATATGGAAGGGGTGAAGAAGGTCCGGGAAGAGATAATTAAGGGTAATCTTATTCAGGGTGTTCTTTCACGCCGGGTTTTTGTTGAAACCGATCTTCCTGCTTTGGAGGCTTACCGGAATTTGCGTTCCATGAATCCCTCGCCTTATTTGTTTTTGCTGGATTTTGATTCTTTTCAGATTTTTGGTTCCTCTCCAGAGGTCCATGTTAAGGTTAAGAACAAAAAAGTTGAGATTCGCCCTATCGCGGGCACAAGGAAGCGCGGCAAGGACGAGCAGGAAGAATTGGCCCTTGAAAAGGATTTGCTTTCCGATGAAAAGGAACTGGCTGAACATTTAATGCTGGTGGATCTGGCACGAAACGATATTGGCCGGGTTTGTGTGCCTGGTTCGGTGCATGTCACGGAAAATATGGTAATTGAAAAATATTCCCATGTTATGCATATTGTTTCCCAGGTTGAGGGCGTTCTGGAGAAAAAATTTAACGGAACAGATTTGCTGCGGGCCACTTTTCCGGCGGGTACGGTTTCAGGCGCGCCGAAGATTTCGGCTATTGAAATTCTTGATAAACTTGAGCCTGAAAAGCGCAGCTTTTACGCTGGTGTGGTGGGATGGCTGGAAGCGAACGGCAGTCTCAACTCCTGTATTGCCATTCGAACAGCCCTCAAGAGGGGTAATAAAATGATTCTTCAGGCTGGTGCCGGGATTGTTTACGATTCCGACCCGGAAAAGGAATATGAGGAAACGCAGAACAAATTAAGGGCAGCTGCCGAAGCCATTGGCGTGGAGGTTTAGGATGATATTGATTATCGATAATTACGATTCGTTTACATATAATTTGTTTCAGTATTTTTGTGAAATTACCAACAAGGAAGTCAAGGTTTTCCGCAATGACGACTTTCAGAGCGTTGATGAAATCCGGGCACTAAAGCCTGAGTATCTGGTGATTTCTCCTGGTCCGGGAGGTCCTACTGACGCGGGAATATCCATTGAAGCAGTAAGGGCTTTTGCCGGTGAAATCCCCATCCTGGGCGTTTGTCTGGGGCATCAGGTGATTGGGCACGCTTTTGGTGGAACGGTTGATCAAGCCCGGCGCATTGTTCATGGAAAGGTTGAGGCCATTCAGATTGATGGCAAGGGGATTTTCAGAAACATACCCAATCCTGCTAAATTCACCCGTTATCATTCTCTGGCCATTATGGCTGGAACTGTTCCCTCTGGCTTTGAAATTTCAGCCAAGGCGCCGGATGGTGAAATAATGGGGATTCGTCATAAAGAACACATTATAGAAGGTATCCAGTTTCATCCTGAATCCATGGCCAGTGAATATGGAAAACGGCTTTTAAAGAATTTTTTAGTTTATAAACGGGAATCCTTTGATATGAAGGCTTTGTTGCAGCAGGTTATTCTGCGCAGGAATATGACTTTTGAGCAGGCAGAAAGTTTTATGGAAGAGGTTACTGAAGGTAATTTGACCGACGCTCAATTGGCAGCTTTCCTGGTGGCCATTACTTCCAAAGGGGCTTCGCCCGAAGAAATAGCCGGTTGTGCTTCGATATTGAAGAAAAAGCGGACGGTTGTGTCAGTACAAAAACAGGGTTTACTTGATACGTGCGGTACAGGTGGATCAGGCCTGGATACTTTCAATATTTCTTCTTTATCTGCTTTGGTCGCGGCCAGCTGTGGAGCCATTGTGGCCAAGCATGGTAATCGCGCGGCAACCAGTAAAAGCGGCAGCGCGGATTTTTATGGAGAATTGGGTGTGCCCATTTATTTAAACGCCGATCAGGTCGCGGCTTTGATTGAACGCCAGGGCTTTTCCTTTATGTTTGCTCCCATGTTTCATCAAGCCATGAAATATGCCGGGGCTGTTCGACGGGAAATCCAGATTAAAACGATTTTTAATCTGATTGGTCCTCTCTCCAATCCGGCCAATGCCGAGTATCAGCTCATGGGAGTATTTGATCATGACCTCTGTCTTGTTGTGGCCAAAGCCGCAAAATTGCTTGGAGTGAAGCGGGTTATGGTGGTTCATGGCAGTGATGGTATGGATGAAATCACGGTAACCGGGCCATCTACCATTGTTGAAATTGATGAAAATAATGTGGAAAAGCAGTACATGCTTGATCCAGAAGAATTAGGTTTGTCTTTATATCCTCTTGAACAGCTCAGGGGTGGTACAGCTCAAGAGAATGCTGAAATAGCAAAGGATTTGATGAATGGCCACGGGAATCCTGCAGTGGAAACTGCTGTTTGCCTTAATTCAGGCGCGGCCCTTTATGTTGCAGGTATAGCAGAAACCATAAAAGAAGGGGTTACTATGGCCCAGGACGCTCTGGGTTCCGGTATTGTCAAAGTAAAGCTGCGAAGCATTATTGAGGAAGCGGAGCGCATTCAGGAAGGTCTTTAGATTTATGGATATTTTAACTCGTATAGTTGAAAATCGAAAAGCCTTAATTAAGGAAGGCGGCCACGAAATGGGTTGCGCGGTACCTGAAAAGCGAGCCGTACCATTGAATCCTTTTGTAACTGATCGTTTTTTGGTTTGCGAGGTGAAACGGCGCTCTCCTTCCAAGGGAAATATCAACAATCAAATGGATGCTGTAGCCCAGGCAAAATTATATGCCGAGGCGGGTGTTAAATCAGTATCTGTTTTAACCGAACCGGATTTTTTCGGCGGGTCTTTAACCGACCTTATGGATGTGAAGAAAAGTTTTCCGAATCTGGCTGTTTTGCGCAAGGACTTTTTAATTTGCCGGGAAGATATTGATGTGTCCTATCGGGCCGGGGCAGATGCTGTTTTGCTTATTGCCTCGATTTTGACACAAGAGGAAATCTCCGATTTATATGCCTATGCCCGTGCCAAAGGGCTTGAAGCCCTAGTGGAGGTGCATGATAATGCTGATATAGCTAAAGTAGCTGGCTTTCGGCCACGATTGACAGGCATAAATTGCCGTAATTTAAAAACATTTCAGCTTGATCTTCTTCATCCGGTAAAGATGAAAAAGGAAATAAAATGGGAAACTGATTTGTTATTTGAAAGCGGCATTCATTATAAGGAAAATGCCCAGTTTGCTCTTTCTGCCGGGTTTAAAGGCATGCTGGTCGGGGAGTCTGTGGTTAAAAATCCTTTGTTAATCAAGGATTTATTGAGTGTTTTTACTTTGCCTAAGCCTGGTTTTTGGGCCAAGCTATACAGCCGGAAGCTGCCATTTGTCAAGATTTGCGGTATTACAAATGTTGAAGACGCGCGAAAGGCGGTTGAATGGGGAGCCGATGTGCTGGGTTTTATTTTCGCGCCTTCAAAGCGAAAAGTGGATCCTAAATTGCTTATAGAACTGAAGGACCTGAATGTTTTAAAAGTAGCTGTGGTGGTCGCCAGGGAAGGGCATCATTTTGAAATGCCTCCAGCGGTGACGGATTTTTTAGCAAAGGGATATTTGGACGCGGTGCAATTTCACGGGAATGAAACCCCTGAGGAGTGTTATTTGTCGGCTTTTCCCTATTACAAGGCTATTCAGATAAGGGATGAAAATGATGCTGAATTGATAAGCTCATATCGCTCTCCCCGTGTTCTCATCGATGCTTATTCCACTCAGTCGCGAGGGGGAACAGGGCATCAGCTTTCTGATGAATTGATTGGGAAGTGCGGCGAAGTAAAGCCTTTGTGGCTCGCCGGCGGGTTGGGAGCAGATAACGTTTCTAATGTGATAAAGGAATTCCACCCTGAGCTGGTGGATGTTTCTAGTCGTCTTGAGAGTGAGCCAGGTAAAAAAAACCACGACCTCTTGAAATCCTTTCTTGAGCAGCTTAATCAATTTAAAAATCAAGGTTAAAAGCATTGGCATTATTGGATTCCGGTTTTTCATTTTTATTGTGATAAGGGTGTTATTTAGTTTTTGATTATTTTTAATATTATCACCTTAATCCCCAAACCTATTGCTTTTCAGCCATATATTCAGAACCTTTTATCTCAAACACATTTATAGATAAATAGTAATTCATTAAACAAGTGAGGCTCCTGCAAAACTGAGGTTTTGCAGGAATCATAAAAATTACAGATAAATTATCTTATTGCCGGATAATCAGTTATTAAATTAAAGCTATCTGCTAATGGCTAATGTCAGGACTTTTATAATTAGCTCAAGTACAAAATTTTTTGTTGGCAAAGAATCAGATTTCTGTATAATGACATTGAGCGATTGTTTTTTACTTGTTTGTTTATTGGCAGTATTGAGTTTTAGGCAATATTTCATGACCATAAGTGTTTGAGGTTAGGGCCTTTGAATTGTAAATGGTGTTGGCAAATAAAATCGAGCTATAAATAGGAAGTTTTATGGTAAGATGGAACGGGAATAATGACTAGCATGACCAACATGAATTAATGTTCAACAAAAAGGGCTAAACAAATAACAGAAATACATTGACACGAGCTTTTTGCAGAACTGAGATTTTGCAAGAATCATAAAAATCGCGGATAAGTTATTAATTTGGAGCTGCCTGCTAATGGCTATTCTCAGGACTTTAGCCATTAGCTTGCTCATAAACCACATTTCGCACTAAAATAGTAATTTCTTATATTATAGAGAAATAGAAAAGGCGATTTTGCAAATCGCGAATTCTTGACTCTAAATAATTTAAGAAATTCCCTAAATTCACTAGGGAATGTGGGTCATAAGTAAATTTTCGAAATGGTCAGGTGGAGGAAAATATCGGTTCTCAAACAAAGGTTGTTGGAATACTTACTTCCGGGGGTGATTGTCCTGGACTTAACGCAGCTATTCGGGCTGTTGGAAAGAGCCTCAGTGAGCATGACGTCGAATTAGTCGGAATACTCGATGGTTTTACAGGATTGATTGAACATCGGGTGGTTCATCTAGGTTTTCAGGAATTATCAGGTCTGTTGACTTTGGGAGGCACCATTCTCGGTACCAGTCGAAACAAGCCCCATAAAATGCCTCAACAGGACGGCAGCTATATTGATATGACCGATCAGGCTGTGGAAAATTACCATCGGCTGGGCCTTGATTGTCTGGTTTGTCTCGGCGGAGGAGGAACCCAAAAAAACGCATTTCGGCTGATGAGTCAGGGGGGTATTAATGTTGTCACTCTTCCGAAGACCATAGATAATGATATTTGGGGAACTGATTTATCTTTCGGTTATGATACTGCCATGACCATCGCTTGTGAAGCCATTGACCGATTGCACAGCACGGCTTCTTCCCATCATCGCATCATGCTAATCGATGTGATGGGCCATAACACCGGATGGCTGGCACTGGGGGCTGGTTTAGCGGGAGGCGCTGATGTTATTTTGATACCGGAAATTCCCTATAAACTGGATTCCATTTATTCCACCTTGCGTAAAAGAAAAGAACAGGGTAAACGCTTTAGTATTGTTGTTGTGGCTGAAGGCGCCATCAGTCAAAAAGAGGCTGAGCATGCACAGAATATAAGAGATGGCTTACAAACACCCTGTTTCAATTTTTTCCCTCATCAGATTCCTCGCAGCGAATTCCTGGCCAATTTGATTGAAGAAGAAATCGGCTTGGAAACCCGTGTTACCACTCTTGGTCATCTTCAGCGCGGTGGTATCCCTTCGCCTACGGACAGGGTATTGGCAACACGCCTTGGTGTCGCCGCGGCAGAGCATATTATAAAAAATGATTATGGTAAAATGATGGCTCTAAAGGGTCCGGATATAATCGGTATCCCCTTAAGTGAAGTGGCAGGTGAAAAGAAATTCGTTACCCCTGACCATTCATTGGTAAATACAGCCAGGTCTTTATCTATATCGTTAGGTGAATAGGCCGAAAGGAAAATCGAATTGAATCAAAATAATTTTAAAGACATTCTTTTACAACGATTTTTGAAATATGTAAAAATCAATACCCAGTCTGATCCATCTTCTGATACGTCCCCAAGTACTGATGTTCAATTCGATTTGGCATCGGTTCTTGAGGAAGAATGTTCTGACCTTTCATTGAGTGAGGTTTTTTTATCGGATAAATGTTATTTAACCGCTAAATTACCTGCGAATTGCAAAAAAAGCATTCCACCTATAGGATTTTTAGCGCACCTTGATACTAGTCCGGATATTTCTGGTGAAAATGTTAAACCGAGGATAATTGAAAAATATAACGGAAAGGATATTCTGTTAAATGTGAAATCCAAATCAGTGTTATCGCCTCTTATGGCTTCTGAGCTTTTGTCCTATACAGGCCAAACATTAATTACAACTGACGGGACAACATTGTTAGGGGCCGATGACAAGGCGGGAATAGCCGAGATTTTAACCGCAATTGAATATTTGATACAGCATCCAGAAATTAAACATGGCGATATTTATCTTGCCTTCACACCGGATGAAGAGATAGGGCGGGGTGTCCAGTATCTGGATACAAAACGTTTTTGTCCGAAGTACGCTTATACAATCGATGGAACAGGCTGTGATTTGTTTGAATATGAATGTTTTAATGCGGCGAACGCCACCATTTCTATTCAAGGATTGAATGTGCACCCTGGTCACGCGAAAAATAAAATGAAAAACGCTTTGCTGATAATGCTTGAGCTAATTGGAATGTTTCCCGCAGCAGAACGACCTGAACACACCGAGGATTATGAAGGTTTTTATCACTTTAATGAAATTTACGGGAATCCTGAAAAAACCTCGGTTGATATGATTATTCGCGATCATCATCATAAAAAGTTCATAGCGCGAAAAAATTTTGTTAAAACCGCAGTTGCATTTATTAATCAAAAATACGGAAGCAGTACTGCCAAGCTCAAAATGAAAGATATGTATTACAATATGAGGGATCAGATCGAAAAGGACATTAAAGTGGTTAATTTGGCCATAAATGCATATGAAGCCTGTGGAATTGAAGCCCGTGTTATACCCATACGAGGAGGCACTGACGGAGCTGTGCTTTCCTACCGGGGAATACCCTGTCCCAATATTTTTACTGGCGGCCATAATGCGCACGGAAGGTTCGAGTATGTTTCGCTGGATTCCATGGAAAAATCGGTAAGGGTCATTCTTAAAATTATTGAGTTATTCACTATGGAGAAAGATTGATTCAGGCTGTTGATTTTTCCTTTTTTAGGAAGATACAAATTTCGTATTTGTTTAGCTTAAACAGGAATCACTATTTTTAGCGTTAAGGATTGTAATAATAGCAAGTTATTTTTTTAAAAATGACTTGCTA
>JAFGWI010000037.1 GCA_016937215.1 Spirochaetales bacterium
AAGTCGGGACTTTTGCAATTAGCTCTGCTATTATTACAATCCTTAACGCTAAAAATAGTGATTCCTGTTTAAGCTAAACAAATACGAAAAAACCAGAGAAATTCCTTAAGCGCATAGCAACAGAAATAATGGCTCTTTCACATGGCTGAACAAAAACATAAAATATGAGAAATTCAATTTGACAGATTTTTGATAAAACATATAATTGAATTTGAATGGCAAAGTTCGAGAAAATTTGTATTCTGCTCCTAATTTTATCAATGAAACTGGTTGCTTCTCCTCCCCAGGTGGCAATAATCTACGGGCCAGATAAATACAATAAATGGACCCATGACTTTACACACTATTACATGGAAAAACTGGAATCCAGTGCGAATCAGGAGGTTGAGGTTTATATTCATTATATAGGCATAGGCGTGGAAGACCCTCTCACTAGCCCTTATTTTGACGATATGGTAAAGATGATTTCAAAACGAAAATATGACATTGTGATTCCCATGATGTCCAATGTCGGAAAACTGGTCCATAGCCTTTCACAAAGTATATTTATGGATAGCACGAAAATTTTTGTTTTGCCCGATGAGCAACTGATTCAAATCGCCGAAGGAAACAGCCATAATCATTTTGTAAAAAGCGCTTCCGCTGAAGCCATTAAAAACACTATTGAATTGATTCCCAAATTATTTCCGAATATCGAGGAAATCCTGTTTATATCAGGAGTTAATCCAATGGATATCTACTACATGAATATTGCAAAGGAATTAGTCAGGAACACTCATCTAAAAAGCCATTTTCTCGAGGGAGTCCCCATTAACCAGTTGATTGAAACCTACAAAAAGCCTTCACACAAACAGGTTATGTTCTTTTTATCCTACGAAAAGGACAATTTGGGCCATCTCTATTTTTCATCTCATATTGCAGAGAGGATATGTAAAAATGTCTCCCTTCCAGTTTTTGGTTTTATAGAAACCTTGGTCGGAACAGGTTTTTTGGGTGGTTCACTGACCAGCTCCGCATATTATGCTGAAGATACCGCCAATAAAACTATTGAAATACTGGGCTCTCTTACTGAACCTAAGGATATGGAAAAACATCAAAATACCCGGTATGTCTTTGAATGGCCCCAACTCAAGAGATTTGACATTCTGGAAAAGCAATTACCCGCCAACAGCATTGTTAAATTCAAGGTTATAAGTGATTTTGAAAAAAACCTCCCATACTTTGTAGCCGGCCTTTTAATCTTACTTTTACAGCTGACATTTATTTTATTCTTGCTATACAATCGATACAAACTCAAAAAAACGAAATCAAACCTCCAAAAGGAGAGGGATTATATCCAGAAAATAAATCAAACCAGCCCCATTGGAATAACTGTTGTGGACAAAAACGGTCAGATCAACTACGCGAACCACGAAGCGGAAAGGATTCTTGATCTGAATAAATCAACCATTGAAAAACGGCAATATGATGATCCCCTATGGAAAATAACTTCTCTTGACGGGTCGCCCTTTGAGCAAAAAAGCCTGCCTTTTTTTCAGGTAAAATCCAGAATGGACACAGTCTATAATATTTGCCATGCTATCAATTTCGATAATGGCATAAAAAAATTATTATCCGTTAACGCGAGTCCTATCTTAAATGAAAAAAAGGAATTCAATGGAATGCTGGCCATTCTTCAGGATATCACCGAGTCTGTACGAATTCAGGATGCCATGGAAAAATCCCTTAAAGAAAAGGAAACCCTTCTTCAGGAACTTTACCATCGAACAAAAAACAATATGCAAGTCATTTGTTCCATGCTCAATTTACAGAGGAAATTCACCTCAAACAAGGAGGTCCAGGAGCAATTACAGGAAGCTGAAAATCGTATCAACTCCATGGCGCTGGTACATCAAAAATTATACCAATCCAAGAGTTTGTCCAATATCCAGATCAAGGATTTTGTGGAAGATCTCATTAACCTGATTCGGGAAAGTTATCAAATCACATCCCAGGACATCGATTTCGATATCTCCATCGACGATTTCCAGATAGTCATCGACATCGCTATTCCTTTAGGCCTTGTCATAAATGAATTGCTCTCAAATATCTTTAAACACGCCTTTCCGGACCAACACGGGCACATTCAAATTAATTTAAATTACAAAAACAACAAGGACATCAACCTCATTATCAAAGACAATGGCCAGGGCGTTCCAAAAAATTTTGATTTTTTTAACAGTAATACCCTTGGATTACAAACAATAATCAGTATAATAGAAACTCAATTAGGTGGAGAAATAAAATTTGAGTCCAATGATGGCTTGGGCTGTATCATTAATTTTGAAAATATTATATATCATACACGATTATGAAAAAGAAATCAGATATAAAAATTTTAATTGTTGAAGACGAAGCCATTACTGGCTTGCTTCTCAAAAAAGAGTTGGCGGAACAGGGCTATACACTTTGTTCGGTAACATCTAATTACGATAAGGCCTTGGCGGAATTCCAAAAAGAGCATCCCAATCTTCTGATTATGGATATCCAGCTGACAAGCGATATTGATGGTATTGAACTGTCACGGGAAATCCGGAAATTTAACCCGGAAATTCCTATTATTTTTGTAACTGGCTATGCTGAGACAGACATCAAATCAAGGGCATTGGAATTAAAGCCTGTCTCTTACCTGGTTAAACCCATAAAAACAGCCATACTCATATCAACCATCAATGAGCACTTTAAATTAGTCCCGATTTAATCATTTTTTAAGTGATTCCTAAAGTTCGAGCACTTCTTTCAAAGTATCGGGTTCCAAACGAAAAAAGGATCCCTTGCCTTGCAGAAAATGATGATTCTTCAGCAAATGCAGGGTCAAGGCAGTATAAACCAAAGATTTATCATTGGTTTTATTTTTTAAAGTCACAGTGGTTTTACGATGCAGACCATCACCAAAGGGACAAGGCAAAAACCCGCGAGATTCATCGACTTTTACAAGCCATTTTTCATCGATAGTAATTGGTTCCCCAAGGCCCTTTTTGCCTTCTTTTAAAAACCGACGAAGCACCTTGCTTACCATATCCCAATCGGTTTTCAAGTACTCCATGCGCTCTTCATCCTTCTGGATAATTTCGGGAAGAAGCCGTGTGTCATCACCCAAAAAACCGCCTTGAGTGATCACACCAGGCCGCATTTTTTCACTAACCTTTTTTTGATCAGGTGATAATTTCATATGCAGTTCCTTTATTACGCGAATTTATCATAATAAATCTTTTCTTCTTTGACCTTGTGTTTTTTCATCACATTCACACAGGCATTGATCATTCCCGGACTGCCGCACAAATAGCCTTCCTTTTCCCTGTCCGCTCCCAATTTAAGTATATAACGATCCAAAACTTCGGTAATCAGACCGGTTTCACCCGTCCACTTATCTTCTGGTTTTGGTTCAGACAAAGCAGGCACAAAATGAAAACCAGGCCACTTCTTCTCCAACTCTCGGAATTTCTCCACATAAAAAAGATCAGACTTGGTAACAGCTCCGAAAAAATACCAGACTTCCCGATTGGTATTTCCCTTGTTGACCATGTCAAACAGAATGGAATGAAGCGGCGCCATGCCAGAACCTCCAGCCACACAAAGCATAATGGCATCGGTTTCCCTGAGAAAAAAATCACCAACCGGCGCGATGATTCTGAAGGAATCACCCTTATTCAAATACTGATGCACATAGCTGGTGGCAATTCCGCCGGGAACCAGACGAATCAAAAAGCCAACGCGGCCGGTTTCCTGGGGCGTGGATAAAAAGGAATAGGCCCTCTGGTTTTCATTCTTGATCTTATCATAAGGCGGAATAACCAATTGGGCGTATTGTCCGGCTTTAAAAGAAATGGAAAAGGGATTATCAAGCTTCAAATAAACCTCTTTAATGTCATGGGTCACGTCAACGATGGAATCAACAGTTGTTTTGAATTCCTTGATATTAAAGAGCGCCTCGGGTATCTCTATTGACAAGTTCGATTTAACCTTTACTTGACAGGCTAGACGAATATTTTCTTTCATCTCAGCTGTTGTCAAAAGCGGGCTTTCAGTTGGTAAATGGGGCCCAATATCGGAAGTCACTTTACACTTACAGGTTCCGCAGGTTCCCTTTCCTCCGCAGGCTGAGGGTAAATATATTTTTTGCTCTGCCAGAGTTGAAAGCAAAGGGGACCCACCCTTTACTTGCAGGTCTTTTTGCCCCTGATTGATATTGATTTTAACTTCGCCATAATTATTCATGATACGGTCAACAACCGAAAGCATCAACGCCAGAACAACACTTATGCCACCTATAACAGCGGCCGCGTAAACTGCGGGCAATAAAACAGTCAGCAAATGAAACCTCCTCGTGATTATTGAACGTTAAGCATACCAGAAAAACCCAGAAAACCCATGGCCATTAAACCAATGATAATCAGGGTGATACCCGGGCCTTTAAGCCCAGCGGGAACCGGCGCATTATCCACCTTTTTGCGAATAGCTGCCAAAGCCAGAATGGCCAGCCACCAGCCCACACCAGAGCCCAGACCATAAACCAGGGTTTGGATAAAGCTGTAACTACGGATTTCCACGAACAAAGTGACACCCAGAATAGCACAGTTCACTGTTATCAATGGCAGAAAAATACCTAAAGCCATATACAAGGCGGGCGACACCCGGTCAATTACCATTTCCAAAACCTGTACCACCGCCGCGATCACCATGATAAAAACAATAAACCGGAGGTATTCAAGATGCAAGGGGCTCAGAATAAAATGATACACAGCCCAGTTCAAAACCGAAGTCAGAGTAAGTACAAGAATTACCGCCAGACCCAAACCATTGGATGATTTAATATCCTTTGAAATGGAGATAAAGGAACACATCCCCAGAAAATTTGCCAAAAGAATATTGCTTGTAAATATGGATGCAAATAATAAAACAATAGGGCTGATTTCAGGTGCTGTCATTTGGCTTTTTCCCCCTTCATCATAAAACTTTTTGCCATCCAGATAATAATACCCAAAATAAAAAAAGCGCTGGGCGGTGTCAGCATGATGGTCCAGGCCATATAGCCCTGGGGCATTATTGTAATCCCCATCAATGTGCCAAAACCCATAAGTTCTCGAACAGCCGCGACTGTCATCAAAACCAGCATATAACCTACTCCCGATGTAATGCCATCCCAAAATGAGATAAGGGCCCCATTTGACTGAGCGAAGGCCTCAGCCCGGCCCATGATAATACAATTGGTAATAATCAAGCCAACATAGGGCCCAAGGGACCGGCTCACTTCAGGTAAAAAAGCCCGTAAAAGGATATCTACAATTATGACATAAAATGCAATCAGCAGGGTCTGAATAATCATTCTAACCCGCCTGGGAATCAGGTTTTTCATCAGCGAGACCGTGAGGTTGGTAAAACCTGTCACAAAAACAACACCCAAAGTCATAATCAGGGTATTGCTTAAGGTATTGGTCACAGCCAGGGCGGAACAAATTCCAAGTATCTGCACCATCACCGGATTATTGACCCAAATATTTTCTTTTGCAATCAAAGCAGGACTTTTTTCACTCATTTGGATCCTCCCTTTAGCATGGATTTAAAAATATCCAGCTGGGCATTAATCATGATACCCATCAGGCTGGAGGTCCGACTGGCGCCTGTAATACCGTCCACTTTGTGGTTTTGATGATCAGTGTCACCAGAACCGCCAGGTCCAACGGATATTTTCCCCTCAGGGCTCAAGAGCTCACCATCAAACTGATTTTTATACCAGGCTTCATCAATCCGTCCGCCTAGACCAGGAGTTTCATTATGGGAAATAATATCCAGCCCCACAATCCGGTCAACTTCCTGATCAACAACCAAGACACCGGTCACCGTTCCCCACAAAGCCTGGCCGGAAAATTCTTTTATATAGAAAATTTCATTCTCATTTGTGTATTCATAAAGAACCACATTCCCGGTCGACCTGGAGGACTTTTTGATATCGCGCTGATACAGATCAAAAATCTCTTGATTGTCCTTGTATTTAATATGCAGTGCATTAAGAACTGCCCTTTGAAAAGCCAATTTTTGGTTTCTGGCGGTTTGTTCGGCTGTTACTGAATTAACCCCGGCCAGAATTCCCACAAAAACAAAAGAAACAATAAACGTAAAAATCACGGTATAGACTATTCCATCTTTTTTCATTTTTTCTTCTTCCCTGTTATTTCATCCAATAAACTGGCAAAGGTGTTGGAAATAATAACCGCGAAACTGGTGCCTTCGGAAAAAAGCGAAAAGGTCCTTACCAGTACCAGAATTGAGCCTATCATCACACCGTAAATCACCTGGGCCAGAGGATTCTTTGGCCCGGAAACCGGATCGGTTGCCATAAACACCGTAACAAAAAGCAGACTGCCCGACATCAGAGCCGGCAATAGAGGCAGGGCTCCCGGTACCTTGAAAAAATCAAAGGTAAAGCTCATAAGAGCCGCGCTTCCCAAAGTAGCCAGAATAATACGGTAACTCGCTGTTTTGGTAAAAACAAGATATAAAGCTGCCAGAATGATAGGAATAATGGCGCTTTCACCCAAGGAACCAGGCCTAATACCTAAGAACAGATCCAGGGGATTTATCAGCTCCCCTGCCCTCATGACTGATAATGGTGTCGCCGAAGTTACTGCATCCAGTCCGAAATTGCCTGGTACCAGCCACCCCTCTGTCATGGGAATAGGAAAGGTGATATATACAAATAAACGACCAGCGATGGCCGGGTTAAAAGGATTCCGTCCAAAACCGCCGAAAACCTCTTTTGCCAAAACCACGGCAAAGACAATACCCACACCGGCAATCCAGAGAGGCACCTGAGGAGGCATGGAAAGGACATAAAGGGTGATGGTAATCAGTACCGCTTCAGAGACCTTTTTGTTTTTCCTTTTTTCAAAAATAAATTCAGCCAAAATCCCCAGGGGATAACACACA
>JAFGWI010000038.1 GCA_016937215.1 Spirochaetales bacterium
AGCGGAGTTATGGAAAGCCTGGCCTGCTGTAATGAAATGAAAGCAGGAAACGCCCAACGTAACAACCAGCTAAACAAATACCAAAAATATGATCGATTAAGATATAAAAGATTTTTCGACATTCCTCCTCAGAATAACATTAAGTTGTATTTTTTTCGGCTCAGTAGTTACAAAAGTTCTATATCAGGAGATTCGACATAGGATAAAGGTCATATCATCGCGCTGAGGTTGTTGCTCCCTGAATATATTAACAGCCCCCAGGATGGCTTTTTTTATTTTAATTAATTCGGTATTGTTTTTTAAACCCTTAAAAATAATTCTATGAACATGTTCAATGGGGAATTCTTCTCCTTTTGTATTGGTTTGCTCAACCAAGCCATCAGTGTAAAAAAACAGAAAATCACCTGTTTGCAGTTGCAAACGGTTGGCCCTAAGCTCTATTTTTGGAGAAACCCCCAGGGGAACAGAAGCTTTCCGGGTTTTTAGCGGGTAAGCCTTGCCATTCCTGTAAACAAGACAAAGAGAATGCCCAAAATCATAATACTTTATTTTTTTAGTCGCCCCATCAAAACAGACAAAAATGCCTGTAGAAAACCATTCTTTTGGAAAAGTTTTAAAAAAATGTAAATTCAGTTGATTTAAAAAACAGGAATGGCTCGACTTGAAATCATGGAATTTAAAAATACCGCTTAAAAAAGATACCACCAAAGCAGAAGCAACACCCTTTCCGGAAATATCCCATATTGAAAAAAGCCATTTGTCTTGCTCCAACTCCGTTACATTATAATAATCGCCACCTACACCTTTTGCTTGCTGCGAAGCGCATACTATATCAATTAAGGATGAACGAATACAACTTTCTTTTTGAACAATATGTTCCATAACTGTTCGCGCGAAATCAAAATTCCGTGACTCGATTCCTGTTAAATAAATCATCATGTCTATATTTCTGAAAATACCGTAAAATTGATTATTATCACCTAAGAGCAAAAAGTATTCTATTGTTCCTTGGTCAAGAAAGCGGTTTATTTCTGAGGCGATTGAAAAAATATTCCGAGTACAATTATAAATACCGCATGGTTCTTCAATATAATTTTCCGTGGATTTATAAAAACAAATGGATCTTCCATATAATTTACCCAAGCGATTAAATAATACATTTCTGGTAATAATTCCCAGCACCTTGCCTTGGGGATCAACAACGCCGAGAACATCAAGATAGCCATATTGTTCAAAGACCTCAGCGACTTCATTGACATTGCTTGTGGATAAGATGAAATATCTGCTTGTCGCCAATGTGCCTATGGCATTACCGTGGACATTAAACTTTGCGCAAGAAACAAAAGGATTATTTAACTGCTCTGTGTCTTCTCTTTCTATAAATAATGATGTTACATCCAAAATTTAACCCCCTCATTCTTTTTTATGGAAACACTTTACATTAAAAAATTGGTACTCTTTCAGCAGCAGGTACACCGCTGCCCTTCCAGCCATTCTAAATGCGACCGATTATAAGTTTACTTTCCTAGCATCGGTCGAATTTATTTAATCCAGAATGGTTCACATTTAGAATGTCTACTGTCATACTATTCGCAAGGCGGTGAGGTTATGAATCTCAGTTGAATGGGAACACCTTGCCTTGTGTTCAATGTGTTTACGTACATTAGCCGCGTGTTACCAGCTTAGACAGAGTCGATTCTTCGTCGCACCTTTTCAGAACAACATCGGAAAACATTTTTTCCAACTATTTAATAGTTACATAAATTAAATCATTGATTTTTGCCACATATTTAATCTTTATTAATTTTTATAAACATTACAAAAATATCCTTGGATTTGCTTTTTCGAAGTTTAACTTTTCGAAAAATTTTATAAAAATGATCTATATATTAAGATAACTATTCCTTCACTTATCAAATACCTATTTATTGTTTCAATGATTGCTTTTTTTTATGTGAATTTAACTAAAGAATTGTTAAAACTATATGAGGATATGGCTTTGGTTCTCTAACCGGCTTTGCTTTCACCCATTTTGTGAATTAAATCAAATCATTACCACTCTCTTATCGATTTCTAATATTTCATCACTATCATCACCTAAAATTACTTTTTACAGAAAGGTGTAATAACATGAAAAAGAAACTTATTTTTATGTCAGTAGTGGTATTGAGTTTACTTAACCTGTTTTCAATTTATGCTGGTGGAAACAGCGAAGCTCAAAAAGAACCACTTGTATTTATCTGGTATCCAAACGAATCTGTTCCAGAAAAAGCAGAGGGTAGAAAAGAAATTGTCAGAATTTTCAGCGAAATTCTGGATAGACCAATCGAAGAACAATTAACAACCGATTATTCAATTGCCATCGAAGCATTGGTTGCCGATAATGCCTGTTTTTCATGGCTTGGAGGAGAAGGCTATACTCAAGCGCATGAATCTAATCCAGCTATTCTTCCATTGGTCGTTGACTCAGGGAGTTCAGGCACATTAGCTGATGCCAAATATTACAGTATGCTGGCAGTTCTGACTCCTAACGCAGGTTTGTACAAAGCAAACGGGAAATATTCAATTGATAATCTTGAACAAAAAAAGTTTTCCTTTGTTTCAAACAGCTCCACTTCCGGATTCAGGGTTCCTTCAAGCGTGATCAGCCAATACTTTGCATCAAAACCAAAATGGTCAACCATAAGCTCAGAAGATCTCCTGGAAGGCGGTTCTAAAATGCTTTTTGCCGAGGTTATGTTTGGGGGTTCCCACCAAGGTTCCATGCTCAATATGCTTTTAGGGAAATCAGATGTATCGGCCTTCTGCAATATGTGCGTACAGGATTATGTTCAATGGGTTGAAGGGTCATACGATGATCCTCGCGCTGGCGATAAAGTAGTTATCAAAAACAATGCCCCTGAACCCTTTAACGCCCACAGCGGCACTACTTTTACACTCATCTCAACAACACCTGTCTTAAACGCGCCCATAGTTATGAATACGAATTTGCTCAGCGCGGAAGAAATAAGTAAACTGAAAAGTGTATTAACTTCCGATGAAGTAGCCAAAAACGAAAAAATATTTGTTCCCAAGGAATCAAATTTCATAGGTATTGGTTTTAAAGCAGGTGTTCGCTTTGTTACAGTTGAAGATAAGTGGTACGATCCTATCCGGGAACTCAGTGGACTAAAATAATCAAATATAAAAAACTCAAGAAGGAGCTGTCATGATACAAACATTAATTAAAAATGAACCAGTCATTGCTGAAAAAAAAGCGAGTTATCCAAAAAAAAAGAATAATAAAATAATTCTGGAAATTAAAAATTTAAAAAAGAATTACAAAGATGTTTGTGCGGTAAAAAATATCAGCCTGACAGTAACTCAAGGTGAGTTTATTTCTATCATTGGGCCTTCTGGCTCCGGAAAAACAACTCTTATCCGTTGCGTCAATCGTTTGATTGACGCGACAGAGGGAGAAATAATCTTTGACCATAAAAACCTGCTTCACCTGAATAACAAAGAACTTCGACAAGCCCGTGCCAAAATCGGGATGATATTTCAACATTATAATCTTGTTTATCGTTTATCGGTAATCGAGAACGTTTTGCACGGAAGACTGGGATATAAATCCAGTCTTCGAGGTCTCTTTGGAGTGTATAGTGACGCTGAAAAAGAAAAGGCAGTTGAAATAATTGACATGCTTGGCCTGAATGAAATGATCTATAAACGCTGTGATCAATTGTCCGGCGGACAAAAACAAAGAGTAGGAATTGCCAGAGCCTTAATTCAGGATCCAAAAATAATCCTTTGCGATGAGCCTATTTCATCTCTTGATCCATCTTCAGCCAAAATAATCATGGATTATCTGGTTAGAGTTCAACATGATTTGGGTATTACCATTATCGTAAATCTCCACCAGGTTGATGTGGCCATGAAATACGCGGACAGAATATTAGGTATCAGAGAAGGAGAAATTGTCTTTGACGGGTCTCCTTCGGAATTAAGTAAAGAAAAAATTAATGAAATTTACGGAACCGAGACAGGAGAGTTGATTCTTGACTGAAAAACCAGCTAAAAAAAACTTAATTACACCCAAGAAGTTTTTTAAAAAAAACAAAATGCAATTAACCATTTTTTTTATTTCATTAATTTTAATAACCTGGTTAACTGGTGCCTTTACCAGATTTAAAGCCGAGGACATGGTTAGAGCTCTTCCAAAAGTGGGTGCCTGGATCTCTAAAAATATTTTACCGGTAAAACAGGAAAAAACAATCCTTAACGGAATTGAAAAAACAATTACAGTTTTGGATCAAAAAGCCATAGGTAAAATACCGAAAATCTTACGAGAATTATTGGAAACAGTATTAATGTCCATTATGGCGTCTACAACGGCTGCTTTCCTCAGCTTCATTTTCGCCCTAATGGGTTCCCGAACAACCAGGCTTAACAGTTTTATGGCTGTTATCACTAGAATCATTTCTTCAATAAGCCGAAATATACCAGTCGCCGCCTGGGCCATTATTTTTTTATTTTCCTTTGGGCAAAACTCTTTTTCAGGTTTTCTGGCCTTATTCTTTTATTCATTTGGATTTCAATCGCGGGTTTTTATGGAGACCATCGATGAAGCCTCGGCCAGTTCTGTGGAAGCATTGCGAGCCGCGGGAGCCAGCTACCCACAGGTGATTGCCCATGCAGTTTTACCCTCATCAGCGCCTCAAATACTATCGTGGATTCTTTTTATGATTGAAACCAATATACGAAGCGCGACTTTAGTTGGAATACTGACAGCATCGGGTATTGGCAATATTTTTGATATATATTACAAAAGTCGACAATATCCAACCGCCTTTTTGGTGATATTAAGTATTGCAGTTATTGTGATCTTAATCGAATTCATCAGTAATTCTTTGAGAAGGGTAATTCTATGATGAACGCAAAGCAAGAATATATTCGCAGAACTAAAAAAAATAAAATAATTACCAATCCTCTAACTCCTGCAAAACTTGGCATATTTTCGATTTTTTCATTTTTAATACTTTTAACCATAATTGGTTTTTTTACCATTAATTCAAAGGGAATGGTAATTAATAAAGCCATATTTGAGGCGTTAGAAGGCTTTAAAAATATGTTTTTCAGGCCAAAATCGACTCGTTTTGATCTGGCAGAAGGTATGATTTTAGTTTTACAGACTTTGGCCCTTGCCTTCATAACAACATTGGTTGGAAGTGGTTTTGCTTTAATATTGGGTTTGTTGGCAGCTAAAAATATCACCAACGAAAAATTAAGTAATGCCATAAAAATGATTATATCCTTCATCAGAGCCATACCCACTGTTTTATGGGTTTTAATTTTCGCGATCGGAGCCGGCCTAGGTGCTGTTGCTGCTGTTGTTGGTATGAGTTTCCACACCATCGGATATTTAGTGAAAGCCTATTCCGAATCCTTTGAAGAAATCGATGGGGGAGTAATTGAAGCCCTAAGAGCCTCTGGAGCCAATTGGATTCAAATAATTTTTCAAGCGATTTTACCATCTTCAGCTACTTATTTATTAAGCTGGACATTTTTCAGATTTGAAATCAATTTTGCGGTGGCCGTTGCAATGGGCGCCGCGGCCGGAGCCGGAGGCATTGGTTTTCATTTATTTAACGCTGCCGGCTTTTATCATGACATCAGGGAAATCGGTGTTATAGTATATTTGGTTTTAGCAGTCGCTTTGATAATGGAACTCATCGCCATCCGATTAAAATCCATTTACCATATTCATGAATAAAAACTGAGAGGATATTACATTTATGCTTGTTCTTCAAAGCGATATGAAACAGGAGAAAAATGTTTCTTTCTGTTTTCCAACAAACTTGAGGCTTCAGGATATTCACAAAAGAATGATTAATACCATTACAACAATAGTGAACGAAGCCATTAAATTGATAGAGCTGGATATACACAAATCAGAAACAACTGATGTTCTTAAATCAGATAAGCATGATATTAAACTGGCCATTGATAAAAAATTAGGTGATCTCATATATAGCCATATACAAAAGGATTTTCCGACCCACTCAATTATTTCGGAAGAAAATGAAATCATTATTGGTCAAGATGATTACACCTGGATAATTGATCCCCTGGACGGATCAGTAAATTATTTTTATGGCTTACCCTTCTATGGTATTTCCATTGCCTGCTTTAATAATCAACTGGAATTATCTAATCAATGTTATGATTTCAAGTCACTGTTAAAAAAACCGGTAATCGGAATCATATATATTCCTTATAATCAAAAATTGTATTGGGCGATACATAACCATGGCGCCTATTGCAATACTCACATTTTAAAATGCCCTGAAAACATGAATAGCCAGGATGTATTGCTATCGATGAATTTCAGCGGGCGTCAGGAAAATATGAAAGATATGGATAAAATATTATCCAAGTTGGTGAAGCAAGTAAAAAAAATACGATCCCATGGAGCAACCGCAGTTGATTTAGCCTATATTGCTTCCGGTAATATAGGCGCCCTTATTCAACGCGGCATAAAAATTTGGGATTTTGCCGCGGCCTACATCATTTTAACTGAAGCTGGTGGAAAATTTTCAACAACGGAAAGAGAACCTAACAGTTGGGACATCATCGCGTCATTTCCAAATTTGCATGACTTTTTTATAAGAGAAGCCGCGATACTTTAATAATTTAAAATAATGGTATTTGTTTAACAAATAGCAGCAGCTGTGTTAGAACATATACAATGAATGTAATTGATAAAATGGGGATTAGATATGACAACAGAAATCAAAAATGGAATTGTTTTAATGCCAGATGGTTCATTGGATAATTGTTCTGTTTGCATTGAAAACGATAAAATCAAGGGATTTGACATTCCCGGTGACAGAGTTATTAACGCGAATGGGAACTACATATTACCAGGAATAGTTGATATTCACGGCGACGGATTCGAAAGAGTAATTATGCCAAGATATAATTCCATGATGCCCTATGATATTGCGTTAAACGAAGCAGATCATCAAATCATAGCTAATGGCATCACAACCGCTTATTATGGTATTACCATTACATGGGAAAAATTCAAACCGCTTCGTAATGATAGAGAAGCCCGGAATTTTCTTGATTTTTTTACGGAACATAAAACAAAATTAAAATCAAGATCAATGGTACATTTAAGATATGAAATTTATCATACGATAGCCTTGAACTGGATTAAAGAATCATTAGAAAAAGGGAAGATTGATTTTATTTCATTTAATGACCATTTAGATTATATAGAATCGGAACTAAATAACCAATCCAAATTCCTTCAATATTCTGAATCACTTGGATTGAGCCCTCAAGATACAAAAATTTTTCTTAAAACACTGCATGAAAAAAAGCAGGAAGCCCTTGAAGTTGTCGTGGAAATAGCCAACTTTTCCAATAATATAAATATACCCACAGCCTCTCATGACGAGGAAACCGAATCCACGCGTCTATGGTATCATAAGCAGCAATGCCATATCAGCGAATTCCCCTGCAACATGGAAACTGCAATAAAAGCAGAAGCATTGGGTGACTGGGTTGTTTTAGGTGCGCCAAACGCGTTAAAAGGAACCAGCCTGTACAATCGTATTTCCGCCCGACAGGCCATTCAGGAAGGGGTTTGCCATATTCTGGCATCTGATTATTATTATCCCTCATTATTGCAAATCGCATTTAAACTTGAACAATGGGGCATCATGGATTTACCTAAAGCCTGGAATTTAATTTCAGCCAATCCGGCTCAAGCATGTGGATTGGAGGACAGGGGTTGTTTATCTGAAGGTATGTCAGCCGATATCATTATCGTTGAAAGCAATAATAAAACAGTCCAATGCGCTTTGACGCTTGTACAAGGTGATATCGTTTATAACAACACTCAAATTATCGCTTCACAAACTCCTTCTATGTTGGAAAAAAATTATGCGTAATATAAAAATCAGATTGGCCCAAATAGAAGATGCCGAGGCCATTTCAGACTTGATCATTCAATTGGGATATGATTCACATACCGACGATTGTAAAAAGTTTATAGAAACAATGGCTACTCAGGACTTAAACAAAATTTTTGTTGCTTCAAATGAAGAAAAAATTTACGGGTTCATTCATCTACATGTTGTAAACAATATTATTTGCGAAACCCATTGTGAAATACTTGCCTTAATCACGGACCAGTCTTGCAGAAGCCAAGGTATTGGACGATTGTTATTAGATAGTGCTGAAAAGTGGTCACGAGAACACGACCTGGACACGATTAAAGTCAATTCCAATATAATCCGCACAAGAGCTCATCAATTTTACCTGTCAAAGGGGTTTGAACTCAAAAAAACACAGCATTATTTTATAAAAAAAATGATTAACTAGATAAAGACTTAGGTGAAAAAAACACAAAACTAAAAAAATATAACATGGTTATTAGCAATTTTAAAAATAAAAATTATCTAACACTATTAAATACAATAGTCGCGTTATTATTTCGGAGGATTAATGAAAACAGCATTTGTAAATGGTAAAATAATTTTAAACGACCGCATAAGCGATGAAGAATTGATCATCAAAGATAAAAGCATTTTTTCACTAGGGCCAATGAATAGGGCAAAGGAAATTGATCTTGAAGGCGATTATCTCTGTGCTGGCTTATTGGAATTGCACACCGATAATCTGGAAAAACATATTTCACCGCGACCTGGAATTATTTGGCCATCAACTTTATCAGCCGTTAAAGCACATGATACGCAGATTATCGGAGCAGGAATCACAACTGTGTTTGATTCTATAGCCATTGGTTTCAGAGGCGATGATAATTTACGATCACAAATATTTAAAGATTCCATCGCTGTATTAGACTATGCTCAAAAAAAAGATTTATTGCGCGCATCACACCTTATTCATTTACGGTGTGAATTGCCTGGAGAAAATACCAGTGATATTTTTGAAGAATTCCTTAACGAGGAAAAACTAAAATTGGTATCCCTTATGGATCACACCGTAGGCCAACGCCAATGGAGGGATATTTCCAAATGGCGTACCTTTCATCGAGCGAAATCCTGGACCGACGAGGAAGCCAAAAATGAAATTGAAAAATTAAAAATAATGCAATCAATGTATGCTGAAAAAAATAAAAGCATCATTCTATCAAAATGCAAAGAATTGAATATATCAGTTGCCAGTCATGATGATACAACAGAGGAACACTGCCTGGATGCTTTCAACAATGGAATAGTTATATCGGAATTCCCGACAAGCAAAGCTGCTGCTGTAAAGGCAAAATCCCTTGGTTTGAAAACCATCATGGGAGCCCCCAATGTTGTCCGAGAGGGCTCCCATTCCGGAAATGTATCAGCTATTGAATTAGCCAATGAAAGATTACTGGATGGCTTATCTTCTGATTATGTGCCCATCAGTTTATTACACGGGGCTTTCATGCTCCATCAAAAAGCAGGTTTTACCATTCCCGAAGCCATGGCTACTGTAACAAAAAATATTGCCGCAATGCTGAAAATAGAGGACCGAGGTGAAATTATGGAAGATAAAAGGGCTGATTTAGTCAGAATACGATTGATCAATGATACACCCATTGTCATTAATGTTTGGCAACAGGGTGAAAGAGTATTTTAAGATTCATGGTAAGGACTCAGCACTGACGCAAAATGCTATCAATTGTCATAGTACATTCTGAAGAGAAACAACAAAGTATTTATTTATCCTTGAATGCTGTTCATTCCACCATCGGAGTAAATACATTATCAGAGCTGCGATAATCTTACTGTTAACTGGGATTCTTCACATTCGCTTTGCTGCGTTCAGAATAACGGCAAGGGCAGGAGAATCTATGTCATCCTGAGGAGGAACGACGAAGGATCTCGTCGCGTTAAAAGGCTTGGTTTGCAAAAACAGTCGCCTCATATCAACCAAGATTCCTCACTTCGCTTTGCTGCGTTCAGAATATGACCACGATTAACTTGCTGAACAATTAAAATTAACCTTGAAAAAATATTATGGTCGTTCAGAGTATAAAATCGAGGTAAAAAAAAGGGCTGCGTTTTTTCAAAGCAGCCCATAAAATGGCATAATCAACCTTTACATTGATCGACCTTAGCTATAGTTGGAAAATGAATTCCTTTTTTGCTTCCTGCTTCACTTCAATATCCGCACTATGTGTTTCATCATGATACTCACCGGGCCGCTTTATTGCAAGAATTTCATCAGCTAATGTTTCCATTTCCATTTGATCATGAAAAATCCCCAGCATTGTAATATTTTGTTTTTTAAGTTCTTTTACGATTTCTAAAATAATTCCCCTGTTTCTAGCATCAAGACTGGCTGTTGGTTCATCCAACAAAAGTATTTCTGGGCAATCAATTAATGTTTTCATTAAATTAATACGTTGTTTTTCTCCTCCAGAAAAAGTTGAAGGATAGGCATCCCATAAATTACCGGGAATATCAAAAAGTTTAAATAATTCACTGGCGCGTTGAATAGCATCATCCTTTAGCCAGCCTTTATCAATCAAGGGTTCTATGACCAGATTCATGGTCGTCACTCGCGGAAGTGGCGTAAAAAACTGACTTACATAACCCATTCGCTTTTCCCGGATAATTAACATTTCAGGGTCGCTTATTTTGGCCAGGTTAACCGATTCTCCATTATTGTCAAATAAAAGAATATCTCCGCTGGTACTGTCATAATTCCTGTAAATACAACGAATCAATGATGATTTTCCATATCCGCTCTTTCCAGAAATACCAAGAAATTTCCCCCTGTTTAAAGTAAAATTAATATTTTCAAAAGCAATGATCTTTTTATTATTTAGGATATGCATATCAAATATTTTTGTAAGATTTCTAACCTCTAAATGTTTTTTCATACTAACTCCTGTTTTTAGCCTTGGTGATATTTTTTGACATTGGGGTCCTGTCCTCCCATGACTTCAAAATGAACACGCGTTGAACTGGCGATTTCTCGTTCCTCTCTCAAGCGTGACTCATTTTTTAATTTCAACTGTTTTGCCAATTTGATAATTTTATCTTGCTGAGTCGAAATGGCTTCATAAACTCCCAAAATAACAGCACAATCCAAGGCCTTTTCATTATTCATTCCCATAATCATGGAATAACCTAAAACATTAGCGATTTTTATTTCTGCCGTGGTCATTAGAATTTCTCCAACATTAAAATCCAGTTTTTCCACGGTTTCTTCCGCCCGGAACATAACAAGTCCTTGTTCAGGTTTTCTTATAATTTCATAATCGAATTCCTTTTTAAATTCATTGGCAAGATAAATTATATCATCATGTTCAGCCTGCATGAATAACGCGAAAATTTCTTCTTGTTTCATAGATCTCCTCCTATTGAATGGTCGAATGAACCAATGTTTGTGTATATGCCTCTTTAGGATCATCAATCACTCTATCCGTTAACCCTGATTCGACGACTCGGCCATGCTTCATAACAATAATTCTTTTACATAACAGCCTTATCACCTGCATATCATGGGATACCATAATCATGGCGACTTTCAGTTCACGACTAATGGAACGTATCAAATCCAAAATTTTGGCTTGTACTGAAACATCAAGGCCACCTGTTGGTTCGTCCAATAAAATTAATTCGGGATTACTAATCAAAGCTTTGGCAATTTGTACCCTTTGCTGCATACCTCCAGAATAATATTTCGGAAAATCCTTATAACGTGAAGGACTAAGAGCAACTCTTTCAAGTAAGCTATGAACGCTATTTTGAATAGTATTAAAATTTCGTTTACCAGCCACAAGTAGTCGTTCGGCCACATTCCCTTCACCACTTACATTAAAATTCAAACCTAAATGAGGGTTTTGATAGACAATACCAAAATGAATGTTTTGCAACTGTCTCCTTGTCTGCGCATTTAAATTAAAAAGATCTTTTTCTCCTCCCTCTATGCCTCTGTAAAATATTTTTCCATCTGTTGCTTGTTGATTAAAATAAAGACAACTTAAAACAGTGCTTTTACCTGATCCGCTCTCTCCCACAATCCCAAGAATTTCACCTGGATAAACATCAAAGTTGACATCAGTACATGCGATGATTGAGCCGCAAGTAGGACATTTATTGTCTTTTGAATAGGGAGGATTCGTTCCTAAACAATCATCGCAGCCCCGGCCATAAATTTTTTTTAAATTTTGAACTTTTAAAATCGCGTTCACAACTAACTCCTTTGAGATTGACAATAAAATGAATCACTACAGGCATACACCTGTCCCTCACCTCCTGCCGAAGGAATTTCATTTTTATAGGAAGAGGTACTGCCACAAAAAACACAGGCCAAATGGCCGGATCTCTCCACACTAAATGGGTGATCCTCAAATGACAAGGGTTCCACCTTTGTGTAAGGAGGAACAGCATAAATTTTCTTTTCTCTACCCGCGCCAAAAAGAAAGAGGTTTTCAGCCATGTTCAGTTTAGGGATATCCCACCTTGGAATAGGTGACGGTGCCATCAAGTGTCGATCAAAAACCAGAACAGGATAATCAGCGGCCAAAGTTATTTCACCGTGATGTAAAATATCTTCATATAATTTTACATACATTTTACCATAATCTTTTTCAGCATGCATACGCAGGGTTTCGGTTTCTCTATGTTCCACTTTTCGAAGAGGCTCAGGCATGGGTACTTGAAAAACAAAAACCTGTTTTGAATCAAGGGAATATTCAGGAATTCGATGCCTTGTTTGTATCAAAGTAGCGTCAAACACATCTGTTGTTAACTGAACACCGGTTGTTGCCTGAATAAGTCGTTTTAGATTCACCGCATTAACGCTGTCGTCATCACCCTGATCAATAATTTTCAAAATATCATTTTTGCCAATAACCGAAAGTGAAATTTGCAGGCCTCCGGTTCCCCATCCATAAAAAATGGGTAATTCCCTTGAAGCAAAAGGCACCTGAAAACCCGGAATTGCTATAGCTTTTAACAATGCCCTCCTGACTTCCCTTTTTGTATTCTCATCCAACAAGGCAAAATTATACATAAGCCTCTCCTTTATTTATTTTTCTGGATCCTTTCTCTTTCCCAGCCTTGATGTTTCTCAACCTGTCAAGAGAAGACTGAAATGTCACATAATGAGGTAATTTTAAATGAGAGATAAATCCTTGGGATTCCATATTATCAATATGGTACAAAACAAATTCCTGATCCTGTACAGGGGATTGAGGATCAGCTGAACATAAAGCCCGATCCAATATCGACATAGCAACTGCTTTATGATCATTATGTCCGAAGATCAAACCATAACCCAAGGAAAATGTATATCGCTCCTGCTCTTCCCCGTCAATTTTTATTTTTTTCTTTTCAAAAGAGCAAATTGATTCAACCTCGGTTACAAGTACTTGACCGACTGTCACCTCTGTCCCCCAATAGGGGTGCTTGATTTTTACAGGCAAATACCCGACTCGAACTTCAGCCAGGGTCGGATGTACCGATCCCCATCCTCGAAGGCTCGCGTAACCAAAAGCTAAAACAGCACCATCTTCACCACGCGTCAAACGCTGTAATCTCGCCGACCTATCCAAGGGAAAAACCATGGGTTGTCTGGTAATATCATAGGGAACCTGTTCTGGTTTTTTTTCAGGCCAATCAATCAAGCCCTGCTTTCGACAATAATCGATTACTTTTTCGACTTTCTCATCAAGGGGACTGTTGTCTTCCTTTTTGGGAGGGTCAATAGACAGTTCCTTTTCATCGGCCAGTTCAAAGCGTATTAATCTTTGGGAATAATCCTTTGAAGGTCCTAATACTTGTCCCCATGGAATATGCTGAAAGGATGGAGAAATACGGCGCAAACAAAACATTTCTTCACTCTTTGTGGTTAAGGAATAAGCAATTCTTGGTACTGTTGAACGAAAAGCGCGCACAAGGTAAGCCGCTTCCATGGGATCGCCTTCAGCTTGTTTTAAGGCAATAGCGGCAAGGTCCGTAGAATAACAGGACCCTTCACTCATAACCTTATCCACCAAAAAACGCATCTGATTCTTAATTTGTTCTATATCTATTGATGCCCCTCCCTTTCGACATCGATAGTATTCAACCACTTTTTCCGCATTCAAAATGGCGTCTTTTCCGCCTTTCACACCTACATAACCCATTTTTCATCCTCCTTGTTCATCAATGGATACAATATCAGTTGACCGGGGAATTCCAATAACATGACCTTCGGTTGAAACACAATAAATATCACAACCAAGGGGATAATCTCCCCGACTTTGTTTCCAGGCGTACACTTCTTTAATGTCCAGACCCTTGATACAGACTATATTTTTGTTTTGAATCCCAGGCCCCATAAATGTAAGTTTTTTATGCTCGCTTTTAAAACTATCACTTATGGAATCCACGTAATAAAAAATCGTCGCGCTTTTATCCGGACGTTCCAGATCGCCTCGCTTCAGCGTGGAAAATAATCCACTACTGTTATTGGCCAGGCAAAGAACAAAATCCGCTGTGGTCAAAGCGCTTTGGTTACTTCCTGTATTTACCTCCAGGTACTTGGCAACATATGATTTTTCCTCTGAGTCATCTGCTATCACAGCAAAGCTGGTTTCGTGATCGAGCAGCGAAAGCATGCACTGCAACACAGTATGATAGCGATTTGTTGCCAAATTAATAGGTTCAAGTTTTCCAACCTTTCCTGGAAAAGCCAATGCCATCATTAAAATCTTGAACACCGCCTGACTATGATGAACAAAATCAAATTGACTTTCCTTCAATTGAGCTGTTAATTTGCCCATTTTTTCCTCCTCTGAATAATTCATAAAACGAGCTTAACTTGTTGCCAAGTCAGGTTTATTAAAAAGGAGTTAATTAATGGTTTGTTTTTAATAAAAAGTCGCGGCTTTTGACAAAAATAATTCAAATAGCCCTAAAGAGCTTCTAATGACACAATAGGATTCGGGAACCTATCCCTGGTAAATTGGCCTTAAGCCCGGTTCGAGCCCTATCAGGGCTGGGGCCAGCTCCAGAAAATTAACAAGTGAACAAAGAGATAAGAAGACTATTTTTTTAAATTTCCAACCATTAATGGTTAATCACATACTGAAATGAATCACTTCTATACAGAATTTTTGAATATAGTAAAATCTGCTTTTGCCCATCAATGGTCTTGCTCTCAAACAGGATAAGCGGAACAAGCGGTGAACAGCAAAGCAGTTCCTGTTCATGTAGAGTAGGTAATGTGACACTCATAATGGTTTTTTCAGATTCCAATTTACTAAAACCTGATTTTTTTAAGAAGTCATACATAGAAAGGATTTTTTCTTTTACAACTCCGATTTCAGGGACTAAACGGCCTTTAATAAATGAAGAATGAATGGCAACAGGATTTTTATTGATAATTCGCAATAGTTTGATATGATAAACATCCTCGTTTTTTTCCGCGTTTAAAACTTTAAAAATCTTGTTATTATATTCAATTTTTTGGCTGATGATATTTATGGTCTTTAAATCAAGCCCTTGAGTTCTTGCCTTTTGTGTGAAACTTTCATTGCCATTTATGACCAATTCCATTTTGCTGTGTTTGGGTCTGAGAAAACGGCCCTTTCCTTGACGGGAATAGATATAACCCATGTCTTCGAGAATTTCGTAGGCTTTTCTGATTTTGATTCGGGGAGTTGAATATTTTTCAGCCAAGAAATTTTCAGATGGTAATTTATCTCCAGGTTTATAAAGTCCCTGGATAATGTCTGATACGATTACGTCTAAAATTGGATCTTTCATACTGTTGATTCTAATAAAAAAGCTAGAAAATGTCATCATCCGCTTTTCAATGCTTTAAGACCGCTATGATTTATTATCAAAATCCTAACCACTTTCTTACCTTTTAAAAACCATTCTGTAATTAAATACAAATACAATAAGTTATAATTTCACTTAAACAAGGAGTATGAAAATGATTCAGATAAATAATATTTCAAAATGTTTTGGCAATTTAAATGCTGTTGATGACGTGAGCCTCATAATCCCTGACGGACAAATGGTCGGAATCATTGGTAGTTCCGGTGCAGGGAAATCGACATTACTAAGATTAATCAATCGTTTATGGGATCCAACCCAGGGTCAGATTTTTTATAAAGGCAAAGAAATTACACAATTCAAAGGGCGAGAATTGCTTAGGTGGAGAACCAAAGCTGCCATGATCTTTCAGCAATTCAATTTGGTGAAAAGACTCAATGTGTTTACCAATGTCCTAATGGGTAGACTCGGATATCATAAAACACTTCCATCATTGTTCATGATGTTTACCAAGGAAGAACGAGCCTTGGCCATTGAAAAACTAGATCGGGTTGAAATTACAGACCAGGCCTTAAAGAGATGTGATCAATTATCAGGAGGGCAACAGCAACGTGTCGCTATCGCAAGGGCCATGATGCAGAATCCTGAAATAATTTTAGCCGACGAACCTATCGCCTCCCTTGACCCCAGAAGCGCTGCCAAGGTAATGGAGACATTACGCGATATTAACCGTAAGGAAGGAATAACAGTTATTGCTTCCTTACATCACCTTGCATCTGCTCGTATGTATTGCGAAAGAATCATTGGCATGGCAAATGGAAAAATAGTATTCGACGGTAAACCTTCAGAGCTTACCAAAGAGGAGGTTCTCAAAATTTACAGGGTGGAAGATGCTGAAGAAGAACTGGAACATGATATTGAAAACGTTGAAATGCTAAAACATCAAAAGCAAGGAAGAAAAGTAGCCGTACCTGGTTAAAAAATACAAAAATGTTTTTTAATACACCATAAACATAAAACACAGATTCCTTTGGAATTTGAAAAAAAATATAAACCCATAAGTTTTGAGGAGTAATTGATGAAAAAAAAATGTTTATTCTTTCTTCTAGTTTTATTTACTGTATTGAACGCCTTTTCTAACGGCGGAAACGAATCTGCTAATACCTCAGTAAACAAAAATGAAAAATGGCAGGATAAATATCCCGTGGTTTTCATCAGCGCTGTGAGTTCTGAAAATGAAGCAGACAGAATCGCCCGCTATAAATTTTTACAGGATTATTTACAAGAGCAATTAAAGGTTCAAAAAGTTGAATTCTTTGCCGCGTCTGACTATGCGGGAACAATAGAAGCTCAGGCTGCCGGCAAAGTTCATTTTGCACGTTATGGAACGGCTTCCTATGCAAGAGCCTATCGTACCACCAACGGAGGAGTAGAAGCATTGATGTGCGACCTAAGCATCGACGGTTCCTCCGGCTATCATTCCGTTCTTTGGGTCAGAAAAGACAGTTCCTATAAAAGCATTGATGACCTTAAAGGAAAAAGTCTGGTCTTCGCGGACCCTAATTCAACCTCAGGTTTTCTGGTCCCAACCTTTTATTTGACCAAAGCTGGAATGGATCCTGATATTTATTTCAGCCGCACGGGATTTGGCGGTAATCACGAAGGCGCTATTTTAGCTGTGATTGATGGTACTTATGACGCGGCTGCCAATTTTTATACAAATGAAGAAAGCAGTAATGTTCAACGCATGAACGACAAAGGAATGATTGACAAGAATGATCTAAGATTAATCTGGAAATCTCCTGTCATTACCAATGGTCCCTGGGCTGCTTTGAAAGATTTGCCCGATCAAATGAAAAAAGATTTTATTGACGCCATCATAAACTGGCCGGAACGCGATAATAACAGTTGGACTTCCTATTATTCTCCTTCACAACCAGTAAAAACCATTGAAGTAGGACATGAGCGATATTCCGATTTTATCGAAATGCAAAAGTGGGTGGACGCTAAGGAAAAAGAAAAAGCATCCCAATAAACCCTTCACTAAAAAACTTTACAAAGTTTCCGGTTTTCAAAACCGGAAACTTACTATTTTAAGGAGTAATAAATGGGAAACCCCCAAAATAATACAGATATTAAATCAAAAATAAAAACATTTGAAACCTCTTTAAACCGCGAGATACAAGAAAAAAGCAGAAAGACTGTTTTGGGAATTATCATTTTTTTGACTTTATTCATTTTGTCTTCGATAATCGGTCGATTCAATATATCTAATTTAATAGAGTTTCCAAATATTTTTAATTACATTAAAAAAACCTTACCTGTTTTAAGGCTTCAATTTTTGGGATATGATCTAGGCGTGTGGTATAGTTCGCGAAATCTCTACCTTAGAGAAATGTTTGATACAATCCTGATTGCCTACGCGGCTACGCTTTTAGGCACTTTCTTTGCCTTTCTGCTGTGCTTTCCGGCTTCAAAGAATTTAATGAAAAACTGGTGGCTCTATATTATAGCGCGCAGACTTCTTGATTTCAGCCGCGGTGTACCCGAGTTGATTTACGCCATGCTATTTGTTGTGTCCTTTGGCATTGGGCCTTTACCAGGTGTTATCGCGATTGCTGTTCACAGTGTCGGCTCCTTAGGGAAGCTATTTTCCGAAGTTAATGAAAACATTGATAATGAAGCCATAGAAGGCATACGTTCCACAGGGGGAAACTGGTTTCAAATTATCCGTTACGCGGTGGTTCCCCAGGTTTTACCCAATTATTTCAGCTACGCTCTGCTCCGATTGGAAATTAATATAAGGGCCTCGACAATTATCGGGTTTGTAGGCGCAGGCGGCATTGGACAGCAATTAATTCTTGCTGTACGCCAATTTCGTTATCAAGATGTCAGCGCCATTTGCTTAATCATTATCGCCTGTGTGATGATAATGGATTTCTTTTGCGAAAAAATAAGGCATAATATTATTGGGCGGGAGAATCTTAGATGAAAAGTAATACAAGATTTTCAATCGAAAAAATGGCTGCTCTGGAATCAAAACATCCTTTACTGTTTGGTTCAACTTTTCAATCACGATTCCGCAGAACTCTAGTTATTGTTCTGATGATTCTGTTTACGCTATTCACCTTTGTCTGGCTGGATTTTAATCCTTTAAGAATTTTTCTGGGAATAGGCAAATTTTTCCATATGCTTTCCCTCTTTTTTCCCCCAAATCATGGTGGATGGTTTAATGAATATCTTGTTGGTCTTGGCGAAACCTTGGCCATGGCCTTTTTAGGTACTTTGCTGGGTTTTCTTTTTGCTTTGCCCCTAAGTTTCATAGCCGCAAAGAACGTCAACAAAAATAAGGGTTCAAGGCTTTTAATGCGACGATTTTTCGACTTTATTCGGGGAATAAATACACTTATCTGGGCATTGATGTTTGTCCATGTTGTCGGGCTTGGTCCTTTTGCCGGTATAATGGCCATTTTTGTAAGCGATTTGGCCACATTGGGAAAACTATTTTCAGAAGCCATTGAAAATGTTGACATCAACCAAATTGAAGGAACCAAAAGCACCGGCGCCAATGGTATTCAAATAATTCGCTTTGCTTACATCCCCCAGGTGCTTCCCATTATGTTAAGTAATGCCTTGTATTTTTTTGAATCAAATGTAAGGTCGGCATCGATTTTGGGAGTCCTTGGAGCAGGAGGCATTGGTCTTCAATTATGGGATAGAATACGCGTTAATAACTGGAAGGAAGTATGCTTTATTATCATTATGCTTCTTGTTACTATCGCGATAATCGATGTTTTATCAAAAAAATTACGCGATATGATTATGGCCAATCAGGAATATCGCCCTTAAGGAGACAATTTTGATTACAAAACAAAAACAATTGGAAAAAAAATATTCACAGCATCAACAGGATTTTATAATCGAAAATGTTAAATCCTTTATCGTTACATCCTTTAGCCAGGACAGTTCCATTCGAATTTCAAAGGGGCGTATAAGTGAAATCCATCAAGGTCACCTTAATGGGAATGAAAAAAGAATAAATGGCCGGGAACAGTTACTGATCCCTGGCCTAATAGATCTCCACAGCGATGCCCTTGAAAAAGCCATAGAACCAAGGCCGAACACCATATTTCCAATAGAACTTTCGCTGCTGGAATTCGATAAAAACCTGAGCGCGGCCGGTATTACCTCCATGTTCCACTGTGTCGCCTTTGTACAAGATGATTCTCGAAATCGGAGTTTGCGAAACAACAATGCTGCAAAGGAAATTATAGACACCATCAAGAAACTGGATTTTGTTCTGAAAAGTCGGGCCTTTATCCACCTTCGGTTTGATTTGCTGAATGTCGATTCAATGGACTTAATAAAAAAAATAATTGATGACAATGGAATTGATTTATTTTCAATTATGGACCATACACCTGGTCAGGGACAATTTCTCGATCTGGATAAATATTTTGAAAGAGAAAAGCAGCGATACAAAGGCAACAGGGATTACCTTTTAAAAGAGATTCAGGAACGACAGGCAATAAGGAATGAGGTAACAGACAAGCAAATAAAGGAATTAATAGATTATTGCCTTGCCCATCACATTCCATTGGCTTCCCATGATGATGATTCAATTGAAAAAATAGACAAAATGCGCGGTTTGGGTATATCTATTTCAGAGTTTCCAGTTGCCATGGATCTTATGGAATACGCCCATGATCATGGTATCTTCACCGCGGTTGGGTCACCTAATATACTATTAGGTGGTTCGCATTCCGGCAATTTAAGCGCCAGGGAAGCCATTGCCAATAATTGCGTGAATATTATTTGTTCAGATTATCTACCACACAGCCTGCTGCATTCCCTCTTTTATCTTGAGTGCAATGATATAATCCCGTTGGAACAAGCTATTCCCCTTGTCACTATAAATCCGGCAAAGGCAGTGAACCTTGATTCGATGATCGGATCAATTGAAGTTGGGAAAAAGGCAGATATGGTTTTAGTCGAAACCCGATCAGCTATACCACGAGTTCTAAGAACGTATATAGATGGTGTTGAAATATATAAAACTATATAATATAGAAGGGAGACCAATAAATGGGCTTTATCAAAAAAAATTCCTGGATTATTTTCGCGGCCATAGGGGGAATCATACTTTTTATAATCACCGCTACCAGCGCTACACCGGAAGGCGATTTGGCCGATACACGAGATAAAAATCATGTCGATTATATTACCCAAGGTGATATCGAGAAAAAGGAAATTTCAGAATCAGACAAGACAAATCTGGAAAAGTGGAAAATATCGGGATTTCTGGTAAATATGGATAGATTCAGTCATGAAATATGGGTAGATGAAGATATCTGGAATAGTCTTTCTGAAAAAGAACAAAAAGAAAGAATAATTACATTCAGTAATTATTATAAGGATTTTGACGGCACAAGTCAGGTTGTTGTTTTTCGCTCTAAAGGAGATAAAACAACATTAGCCGAATATATCGCGGGTGAATTTAGATTTCATCAACACTAGCGGAGATCAGATACTCGTTAAAATGAGAAAAAACTTGCCCCTTGTTCTAACAGTTAATGCTAATGGTTAAATTGTATTATCAAAAAATATTGTAAACTTTGGCTCAAGGGTTTTTAAAATTATCCAACCCCAAGGACGTTTAACTGTAAATCAAATTCAATAATTTTTTAAAGTTTAAATTAAAAAGGAGAAAACCATGTTATATGATATAGAGGTAATTTCACCAGCAGCTGAAAAAAAACACATCAAAAATTTAGGCGAAACCCCTTTTATACATGAAGGCGCCTATGTATATAAATCGAAAATAGGTTCATGGACAGAAGTTGGCAGAGGGACCTGGATAGTCGAATCAAGCTTTGATGATTACAGTTATGACGCGGGAGATGTACAGATCATTTATTCGGAAATCGGAAAATTCTGCTCAATCGCTTCCCATGTTCGCATTAATCCAGGCAACCATCCCATGCATCGTGTTATGCAACACCATTGCACTTACCGAAGAAAACAGTTCGGCTTCAGCGATTTTGATGATGATGACTTTTTTAACTGGCGGCGAAGCAACAAATGCAAACTTGGGCATGATGTTTGGGTCGGTCATGGAGCTGTTATCATGCCTGGAGTTTCCATTTCAACCGGCGCTGTTATCGGAAGCGGAGCAGTGGTCACCAAAGATATAGGTCCTTACGAGATTGCTGTTGGTGTGCCTGCCCGCACAATCAATAAACGATTTAGCGACAAAGTTATTGAAAAACTGATTCTTTCAGAGTGGTGGAATTGGGACAGATCAACTCTGGAAGAACGCTTTTCAGACTTCTATAATGTCGACGCGTTTATTGAAAAATATTGTCAGGAAAATACTCATGGTCATTGATTTACATGTTCATTCAAACCGATCGGACGGGTCTGATTCTCTCGAAAGCTTATTTGATAAAGCCCGGGGTCTCGGAGTAAAGCGTTTTGCTTTGACAGACCACGATGTTCTTGATAAGCTTGAGCTTGCTGTAAAACTGGCAAAAAGTTATGGGATTGATTTAATACCAGGCGTAGAGGTTTCCGCCTTTGATGAAAAAAGAGACCGTAAAGTGCACATTTTAGGTTTAAACATCGATTATAACGACATAGCATTAAATAATTTTCTTGAAAACATTCGAGAACAACGGCAATACGCGGCAAAACAAATGGTCGCGAGAATCAAAACTCTCGGCTATCCCCTTGAATGGGATGAAGTGGTTTCACTGGCAGGCGAAACTGGTTGTGTTTTCAAAACCCACATCATGCAAAGCCTTATTAATAATGGAATTTGTGAGGATTTACACGGATCATTGCATAAAAAATTATTTTCAAAAGGGGGTATCGCCTGCGTTCCCCTGGATTATCCAGAAGCGGAAGACGCGGTTATCGCCATAAAAAATGCCAAGGGCATGGCAGTCATCGCCCACCCTGCCCTTTATAATAACAAAGAATTGATAAGTTCCCTGATTCCTTTCGGACTAGATGGAGTGGAAGTGTTTCATCCCTCACACACGCAGCAGGATACCGATGAGCTGTTAACGATAGCGCGTCAAAACAATCTCTTCATTACCGGCGGAAGTGATTATCACGGAAATTACGGAAACAGCCATATTCATATAGGAGATTACGGAATAAGCGAGGATGCCTATCACTCAGTCACTTACTTTAATCAAAAACATCAAATAGGTGGTCCACATGAATGAAAAAATCATCCGCTTCATCATCATTACAACACCCCCGAAGCAAATACAGGATGAAATCAATGTGCTCAGATATGAAATCAGCAGGATAGGCGACTGCCGCGAAGCATTAAACTATCCGCCTCATATAACACTTCGTACAGGCGCCCTTGTTCCTGAAAACGAAACACCGGTTTATTTTAAACTTTTTGACAAGCATATCAAGGAACTAAAACCCTTTTCCATCACGACTCAAGGCATAGATGGGGGCATTTATCAATCCCAAGGTGAAAGCAAGCATTATTTCTATTATCGAATTAATCTAACACCGGAATTAGTGGAATTTCACAAGAGGCTATTGTCATTTGAACTGTATAAAAAACAGGAACAAACCTATTACTCCCCCCATTTAACGCTGGCTTTTGAGGATTTAAGCGATGAAAAATACAAGGAAGTAAAACAATACCTGGGAGAAAAGATGCAGAGTGCCAGAAATTATTACTGGTAACTGAATAACATATCTTTTTACATAAAAAAGGACAAGTGGGAACCCTATCGTATTTTTCGTCTTTAGCATTCCTTCTGATACAGACCAAAAATATGCTCTTTATTTTGCTTCCGCTTTGCCTAATAAATAGTATTGGCCCCTAACGCGTTAGGGATCGAAGCGGAAACCCCGCAGGGACCCGGCCGGGCCGCGGGCTCTGTAGTGAAACGGAAGAGACCTTCAAGGCCCGGCCTTTTTAAGGGTCCCGAGGAGTTGAAGCGGAGAGCCCGGCCCGTGAACCACCCCCCGGGGAAGGGTCACGGGCAACGCCAAAAAAATCTTCCAGTTTCAAAAATTGTCTGGTGCTTCATATCCCAAAGGGGCCAATTGTTAGATTTCTGTTAAATTTGGACCTAAAAACCCCTATTTCAAGGATTTTCCTCACGCAATTTTAAAATTTTCCTAACAATAGACAAACCCTGATTTTGCACTTTAGTATCAATCAGATTCATTTGGAGGATAAAATGAAAAAAAACCTAATATTAGTATTATTGCTTACCCAAGCTCTAATCACCTTTGCTGGCGGCGGACAGGAAACAGGTGATAAACTTTCCGGAACCATCAGCATTGCCGGAAGTTCAACGGTATATCCGATTTCAGTTGCTGTCGCAGAAGAGTTCAGCAAAATGCATCCCGATGTTTCCATTCCCGTTCAGTCTACCGGAACAGGTGGTGGTTTTAAGAATTTCTACATTCCGGGAAAAACCGATATCAACGATGCAAGTCGGCCTATGAAAGACAGCGAAAGAGTAGCAGCCGAAGCTAACGGCATTAAGACTATTGAAATACAGGTGGCTACCGACGGAATAACAGTTGTGGTTAATCCCGATGCGGACTGGCTGGATAACATTACTGTAAAGCAATTGAACATGATATGGCGTGCCGACAATCCCGCGAAAAAATGGAGCGATGTGGACCCATCATGGCCAAATCAGGAAATTGAACTTTACGGTCCAACAGCTGCTTCAGGAACCTTTGATTATTTCACTGAAGTGATCAATGGCGAAGAAGGATTATCACGCAGCGATTACCAGGGAACCGAACAGGACAACACCATTGTACAAGCCATCAGCGGATCAAAATACGCTATGGGTTATTTTGGCATGGCCTATTACCTTGAAAACAAGGATAAGGTAAAAGCCCTGAAAATTGAAGGAATATCGCCAAGCATCGAAACAGCTAAATCGGGAGTTTACAAACCATTAGCACGGCCTATTTTCATCTATGTGAGCAGCAAAGCTCTCGCGCGTCCAGAAGTTGTGGAATATGTAAAATTCTACATAAACCAGACAGACACTAACCTGATCAAGGAAATCGGTTATGTGCCGCTGAACACTTCGGAGAAGGACAAAATGATGAACAAATTAGACACTTTTCTAGGCAATTTATAAGTCAAAAAAAATGAGGGTGCCTGGTTTGTTAAAAGATCAAGCCTGGCACCTATTTGATGATGATCGCGTATCTTGATCTTGTGAAAAAAGCGAATGGGGGCACTTTAATACAAAAAAGCTCCTTTTAAAAACCTGGTTAAAAATATCAGTCACATGAGAGGAAAAAAAAATGGACCAAAAAGCAATCCTGGTGGTTGATGATGAAATGGATATCCGGGAATTATTAAGCTACAACCTGGAACAAGAGGGTTACAAGGTTTACAAAGCCGGGACAGGAGAGGAAGCCATATCCATATCTAACACTGAAAAATGCGATTTGATTTTGCTAGACCTGATGCTTCCGGGAATTAACGGTTTTGAGGTGTGCAAAAAAATCAAAAAAACAAGCACTACCTCTCACATTCCCATCGTTATGCTCACGGCTAAAAATGAAGACCACGATATAATTGAAGGATTTGATATTGGCGCTGATGATTATGTGACAAAACCTTTTAGCCCGAAAATATTATTGGCCCGGATAAAAAACCTCATGAAACAGAGTTTAACAGATGAAGATCAGTTCCTTGAAAAAAGAGATTTAATGACCATACATGGCTTAGAAATCGACACAAAGCGTCACCGGGTAAAAAGCATGGATAGGGAAATTTTTTTTTCAGTAACTGAATTCAATATCCTTTATTTTTTGGCCCAAAAACCGGGATGGGTCTTTACACGAGAACAAATCATCAACAACATACGCGGCTCCGAATACAATGTCACCGAACGTTCGATAGATGTTCAAATACTCGGTTTGCGAAAAAAACTGGCCAAGAAAAAAAATATTATTGAAACAGTAAGGGGTGTCGGCTATCGCATGAAGGAAGAAGCTTCTTGATAAGCATGTTTTTATAATCTGAATTCTCAAAGCCATATAGATCGAAGCCAAAGGCGTCCAGCCCGGTTCGTGACAAGCATAAAACCCGTTACACGCCCCCTGCCGCCAAATCTCCCTTTCCAGACTAAAAATCTTCCCAAAAAACAGGGTTTTTTACCCCGATTTGGCGAAAAAAAAGGAAAGATTGAGCATTATTATCGATTTTTTCAAATTAATATCTTGAATTATTCTCCATCCTTGAATTAAAATAACACCGGAAAAGATTTATACTCTGGTTAGTCTGCTATCAACCTGCGGACAAAGGACATTCCGGATGTGAACATTTTGTTCACACATAAATCGCGACCGGCGATCAATCTCGAGCCTGATAGAATGGAAACAGGGTCTATTTGAAATTAGCGCCGCACTGTCAACACAGAAGCAATTCCTCCAATTTGGACTTAAATTGAGAATTGCCAAGGGATAATTCAGAAAAACTTTGTGGAAAAACGATGGAAATAGGACAATGAGTAAAACTAAAAAAGCCCGGCTAGGGCAAATTACCATGGAATACACTTTAAGCGGTGACTCAAACCAGAGTGTTCTCTTTTTTGTACATAGCGAAGGCCTGAGTCTTGAGGAGTTTTCAGAACAGCATGATTTTTTTAAAGGCAGATACCGCGTTTTGTCAGCCAGTTTACGCGGTCACGGCAACACCCTCTCTGACCAGGAACTAGGCGAAACAGACTATGACCTCGCTCTTATGGCCGATGACCTCATCAAATTGCTGAATTTTCTTGACATAAAGAGCGCGCACTATATTGGCCACGGCCTAGGCGGTATTCTGGGTTTCGAATTATTAAAACTTCATGAAAAACGACTCAAGTCCCTCATTACCTTTGGCTCCTATGCTTACCGCAAAAACACATCGCTCACAAAAGCGCTCCGCAAATTTACCTATGGCATGCTGAACCCCAAGGGAATTTCCAACCTGCGCTCTTCCCGCGGACTTACCCCCGAGGCCAAAATTCGTATTCAAAAACTCATCTCTCCCACGGCCAAAGAATGCTTTATCAATCTTAACAATTACCTGACACACTACGACTACCTTTCCACTATCAAACAATCGAAAATTCCGGCCATGATTCTCCGCGGGTCCTTTGACCAGAAACACCCCAAATCCATTCGCAAAACAGTGGAAGCCTTTCAGTCCAGAGGGAACTTCCTTCTTGTTCACCTGAACAATGCCGGTTTTTTCATTAACATCGATCAGGCGGAACGTTTTAATCAGGAACTTGAAAAAGGCCTGGCCATACTTTCGGCCAATCAGGTCAGTCATCCCGAAGCCAGGGCCGTGCTGGTTTAAAAACACCCTGTTTTGTCATCAAAAATAGTCTGATTATTCATCCGGGCGTTGCCTGCGAAGGTTTATCCCCTGAAGTTATCAGGGGATAAACGCTTTGGGGGACAAGTTTTGAAAAACCTGTCCCCCATAACTCCAATCCCTAACGCGAAAGCGCGATAACCATCGGTAAACCAAACAAAGCTATTGAGTCAGCCCTGGAAAGGTGATTGTTTATAACGCGTTGGAAATAGTAAACAGCTTGCGCCAATTTTGAAAAATTGGCGCAAGCAAGCTTTTTCTTCGTTATCATTTCCGGAAGGTTCGCGTGTTTATTATGTAAACAACTAGACTGCCCGCCGGTAAATTCTCACAGCCACTCTCCGCTTTGAGCTAAGCTTGTCAAGAATGGCCTTCACTCCATAACGCATGGTGTCGCCATTAACTCCGATAATTTCTGCCGCCAGATTATAGGGGGGAACCATTAAAAGCTCCATATGTTTCTCTATCGCATTGCATCGTTTTATAGCAAGTTTATTGTATTCATTAAGATATTCCTGCTTTGTTATCTGGCCATCCTGTTTGTATTTTCGCTGAAGCTTAAGAATACGGTTAAAGCAGGCACAAAGAGTTTTTTCGTTGGTTTCTATTCTGTCGGAATAACGGCTAATAACCTTCTCTCTTATAAGGCTCACCCATTTTTCTGTTGTGCCTGAATCATAACCCAGTTCCAAACCTTTTTCTTCAATAAAGGCTTGGGGAATGTAAGCTGAAAAATAGAGCAGGAAAAAGAAGGAATACTGAGCATAGGTTCCTCCGGCCTTTATGGAAGAGTTGATAACACTCCTTATTCGATTCAACACAGGGCCTTCCCCTTCCCGGTCCAGCGCCTCTCTGGTGCCGTACAAACCCTGCTCGATGATTTCAATGTTATTTTCGAGGTTTTCCTGGTTCCTTTGTTTACGGTAAAGGTCCTTGATGATAAATTTCACAACCATGACCGTGTAAGCTTCGGGTACATCATTTTTTTCAGGATAGCGCAGTTTTAGTTTTTCCATACGCTTAATAAACTCCTCGTATAGTGAGGCGTAAAAATCTTCAGGGATTCTTGTGTCACGGGAAGCCTTTAAATAAATTTCCAGGGCTTTTTGTCTGATGCTTTGAATGTCGAGTTTCATGGCCGACTCCTCAATTGTAAAAATGTTTTTGAGGATGTCCGAAAATTATTGTTTTTTGAAGTAAAGTTTTATAGAATTCCTTTTAAAACAAATAAATGTTCATATTACAATTGTTGTGATAGTTCCGGCCCGGGTATATGACCAAAAGCATAAAAAATGAAAAAAATAACATGCTCCCTGAATATCAGCCAATCGAATAAAAGCCTTAAAAAAAGGCCCAAAAGAAATTTTGAAAAACCTTTAGTCAAAAGACACTAAATAGTTTTTGAACATCTCTTTTTCTGCCCAACGGGCAGCCTATATTTACACTATACCACAAGGATGAAAAAAAAGATATATAACCTTTGGCATGAAAATATTTTTTTGCGAACAGTCGTTTGGCTAATCATATTTTCTAATTATTAACGCGAAACCATTCCCCTGTTTTCAAAGCAATTTAAAAACAAAAGCCAATGTAAACAAAAAAAGGCCGAAAGCAGCTAATAACTTGCTTTCGGCCATAATTTTCCTTTTCCCGGTTTTTTTTAAACCCCTCCTGTTTCTTCAGAAAAAGCCTGGATAGGTTTATGATAAACACTTTTTGTAATAACAATAGTGACTCCTTTTAGTTTTAATTACTCGGTAACCATAGTGTTCGCATCGGTATTTTCACTATCTGAAACTTCTAGTGTTTCTATCTGGTTCAGCCAGTAAGTTTCAATACCATTGGATACAAGGGGAAGAATACTTTTTCCGTTGCGGTATTCCAGTTGAAGCAGCACGGGTTTTCCAGGTTCCAGCCATTGGGGAACTGAAAGATTCTGACTGATGGAAAAAGTTATTTCCTTATCACTCTTGGAATCAAGAATCAGGTTCCCGGCGTGAATAATCAGTTCCTCGGCTGGGTTGTCCTTGTTGATTATTCGAAGTAGATCCACTTTGTATTCAAAGGGTTTAAGGTTTTTACCGATAATACTTGTGGAATAGGGCCACCTGATTTCGTTCTTCCGGTCTATTCCTGAAACCACATCGTTTAGGGTGGGAACCGACTTGTTCACCGACATTTTTTCAACAATAGCTGTTTTGCGAATCTCGTTGCTTAAGCCGCGGCTGACGATGGATTTTACTTTTACCTTGCCGCTAGCGTGATGAAAGGCCTCGTCTGTTGCTTTAAAACCGGCTTTTACCACAGGGAAAAAAGTTATGAGATTTTCCAGGATCACCCGGCTACCCTCTTTCATCAATTCAGTGATGCTCTGTTTTAAAAGGTCTATAACAGCTTTTAGTTCTGTAATTGACATGGCTGTGTTCTTTTTCACCATGTAATTAAGCAGATCAATGTCGTAGACATTTTGAGTGTACTGGGTTTTGGCGTAATACTTGTCGCCTTTGTTCAGGTTGTTTGTTTTAATGTAATATTGGATAGACATGATATGCCTCCTTATTGCGGGGTGTTGATACAGAACCATAAAATGTTTTATTTTATTTTCCATCCCACTTTCCGCACCTCAAAATTATAAAATTCGATTAAAACTACTAAACAAACGACTAGTATTAATCATTTTTAATAACTAGTAT
>JAFGWI010000039.1 GCA_016937215.1 Spirochaetales bacterium
AGAATGACAACGATTAATCCGCCATAGAAAATATTTTAGCTGATAAAAAATGGGGGCAATACTTTTTAACAGAATTTACACCCCAGGTAACGCCCAAAAAAATATGTCAGCTTTTATTCTTTTCCAGCCAGTCGCGGAGTTTTATCATTGTTTTGCGGGTTTCATCCTGCTGAACAAGCTGAACGATAAATTCCGGAATAAAAAATCCTGAATTCACATAGCTTTCGTAAATAATGAGATAAGAACCGGATTCTGGGGTTTTTTGAATCTCCCAATAACCGTTCATTGATTTAAAATCGCCCTTGGTTTTGTCCCAGGAAATACGATAGTTGGCTTTGTCAAAAATGCGGTGAAGCACGTATTTGAATTTGTTAAAAAATATCACCACTTCGTACTCGACATCTTCATAGTTATCGGTTTTTTGAATGATGTTTAGTTTGTAATCGGTGGTGTAAATATCCCGCTCTTTTTCGCTGTTAATCATGGTTTCCCAGATAAAGTCCAGAGGTGTTTTTACAATAAACCAGGCTTTAACTCCTGGGATTTTGCTTTCTGCATCGCGAATAGCTTTTATAAAAATATGGCCCTGGGACAATTTTTTCCAGTCCAGGTTATGATCATATTCCTGCTGAGCGGAAAGCGGTATTAAAATGAGCAGACTTAACACGCCAATAATAGTGGTGAGTAATGTTCTTTGTGTTAAAAATCGCATTTTCTGAAATTTTCTTTTAGCCATTTTCGTTTATCATTATAATCTGGAATTGCTTTGGATACAAGGGCCCAAAAACGGAGTGAGTGATTATGTTCAATTAAATGGGCCAGTTCATGAACAATCACGTAATCGATTACCTCGGGTGGCGCGAAAAACAGGCGTGTAGAAATATTGATGTTGGAACGGGAAGAACAGCTGCCCCAATTGCTTTTATTGTACTTTATATGAATCTGGTTTATTGTTTGGTTGAAGCTCGATTTATTGAGTTCCTCTACGCGTTGTTCGAGCCAGGGGCGCCAGTCATCGGCGACAGCTCGGCTTATTAAGCGCTTTATTTTAGGCTGATCGGATTTTTGGGTTTTAGACAAATTCAGGATTATCCAATTATCTTCCAGTTTGTACCCATGGGTTTTTCTGCTGCTTTTTGTTATTTTTATTGTGTATTTTTTAGTGCCAACTTTTAGTTCATCACCATTTTTGTATATTTTTTGTTTTGGTTGACTTTCTTTTCTGGCTTTTAGTTTTTCTATGGCCCAGTCTTTATATTGAAGAATTTGCTTTTCAATATCCTTTTCACGCATACCCCGGGGCAGGCGGATGTTCACGCCGCTTTTGACAATGGACACGCGTGAACTGTTTCTGTTTTCCAGATAAATTCTCAAGGGATATTTTACGTCATTAACTAGTATATAATCTTGTGCCATAATCAATTTTTCTCTATAAATTGATTCATGCGGCCCCGGCGGTAACCTTCAGGATCGATGGAAACCTTCGCGAAACCGATTTCCCTAAGGCGGGAGATTATTTCATCGGAAAGCTCCTGAGCGCGTTTTACTTCGCCGGGATCCACTTCAACCACGGCTTCATCGTTGATATAACGCACCCGGTATTGCCTGAATTGGTACTGACGTAAAAAATTCTCGGCTTGTTCGATTTGATTCAAGACCGCGGCTTCGATTTTTGTATGGTACATAAAGCGGGAAGTTAAACAGGCAAAGGCAGGTTTATCCCAGGTAGATAAGCCATGATGTTTTGATAAAGCGCGGATATCCTTTTTTGTCATTTCTACTGCCTTTAATGGTGATTTTACATCAAGTTCATTTACGGCCTTCATGCCTGGTCGAAAATCATTCAAATCGTCAATATTTGAGCCTTCAAAAATCACATCATAACCCTTTATTTCAGCGATTTTCGATAAATCGGTGAAGAGCTCTTTTTTACAGTGATAGCAGCGATCGGTTGGGTTGTTGTGTTTGTTAATCACCCCCAGCTCATCGGTTTCGATAATCTGATAATTCAAGCCGTATTTTTCAATAAAAGCCAGAGCCTCATCCTTTTCGTGCTGGGGATAGGTTTCTGAAGAGGCTATAACTGCCAGCACATTCTCCGCGCCAAGGGCTTTAAAGCTGGAATAAAGCAGGTAGGAAGAATCCACCCCGCCTGAAAAGGCGACGATGGCTTTTTTCCACTTCTGAATATAGCTGTAGAGTTTTTTTTCTTTTGCCAGTAAATCCATCATCAATTTTTCCTTAAAGTTTGCCCAAGTATAGCATAAAAAAACCGCTTGCAATAGTTTTTTATGATTTTGTTTTACTAATAATGATCATCATAAAATAAGGATATTAGCTGGATGAGTCAATGCGTAGCCAGAGTGTTTTTGTAATTTCTAATGAATCCGAAAATTCTATTTTTTCAACTTTACTACAGCAGAATAACATTAGGGCCTTTAAACTCAGCTGTGAGCCGGGCTAGGTTTGTTGTTAGGTTGTCTGATATTAACTAATAACAATAAGATACTTTAAATTGTTTACAAAACTCAACCAGACGGTTATCATTAGTAATTAATGTAGCATCGTTTCTTCTTGCTAATACTAAATAATACATATCATAAATTGAATGACTATTTTTTATTCCTTCGCCAAGCGCTTCTTTCCATAATTCTTTTGCAGCTATGAAATCATCGACCATACTAATTCCATCTTCTACATACTGCACACATTCTTCATGAGAGAAAAGGTTGGCTTTATAATACTTCCACAGTACATTAGAAATTTCTGAAACATATAGATCGGGCGCGATTACCCAAGATGCCTGTTTGTAGGTTTCATCATATTTTGCTCTTTTTTCTTTCTGTAATAAGATTTCTATGGCACCACTAACATCAAGAACAATAATCATCTATCTCGATCCTCACGAATTAAAGCTACAGTATCTACAGCTTTTACTTTATCAGGTATAAGCCTGCTTTCTATCTTATTTAATAAGCTTTTTCTTCGCTCAATACTGGGCTCTTCCTGTCCTAAGGATCTTTCAAGTAATACAATAACTTGCTGAGCAATCGTCCTATTTTGTCTTTTTGCGGTAATAGCTATTTTTTTATAAATATCTTCTGGGCATTCTCGGACCTGTAGTAATGGCATATTTTCCTCCTGCATACAATTTACAGCTGTTTGTATGCGTTGTCAAGGACCTTATTTCTTTATTTTTTATTAAAATATACGTAATTGTCAATCGAACATAGGTTTGACCCGCGAGCCGCCATTTTTTCAGCTACTGCTACAGAGGAATAACATTAGCGCCTTCACGCTCAGCTGTGAGCCGGGTTGAATTCAGGTGATCTCAATTCATTCGAATCTTAATCCGGCTTTTATGGACCAGTACTCTTATTTGTATTTGTTTAGCTTAAACAGGAATCACTATTTTTAGCGTTAAGGATTGTAATAATAGCAGAGCTAATTGCAAAAGTCCCGACT
>JAFGWI010000040.1 GCA_016937215.1 Spirochaetales bacterium
CTGTGCCATTAAATTCAACTGTTCCGCTATTTGCCGTAAAATTCGAAACACCCCAGTTTCCACCAACAATGGTTGTGTTCGCCGTGGATGAGTAGCTTGCCACAGTTAGATTGCCTGTAACTCCCACCGCTCCGCCAGTTGAGGCATTCAACAAACCATTACCCACTATATTTCCGCCAACATTCAAATTTCCATTCATAACAAGGCTTCCATGAACAGTCAATATTCCGCTAATATTCAAATCAGTACCGGAAAAAGTCAGGGACGCGCCGCTTTCAATATACAAACTCTGTAAAGTTGTCGTGATTGACAAAATTGGCATATTACCACCGGCATTTGGAATGATGACGTTGTCAGTGGCTGCACTGGGAGCTGCGTCTCCAATCCAGTTTGTTCCTGTCGCCCAATCAGTACTTGTCGAACCATCCCATACGAAATTGGGATTGAAATCGGAAATCGTTATAATTTTATCATCGACTACGCTAAAACTGCCTCCTGTCCCTGTATATGACAATTCAAGTTTCCCCGATGAAGGGGAATCACTGGCCGCGTCAAAACGTAACCCGGAAATGGTCAATGTATCACCGGAATTAAAATTAGCACTAGGCGTAATTATCAATCGCCCCGTCTCCAGAGTACTACCGGTAACACCCACAGTTCCACCAAAGACAGGAGCAAAACCAGTATCAAACAAAACTGATAAACCAGATGGAATACGAACGACCAGACTATTAGCCGTGTTTGTGATAGAGGTGCTACCTATTTCTGTTATCGTGATCATTGGCAAATCAAGAGTAGTACCTGTGGCTGCATTTGTAAAAGATAAATTTGATGCTGATGACATCAGCGGGTCTGGGTTTGAAACAAAATCAACTGAAAGGCTTTGAACAGTTGAAGAGAAACTGGCTTCATTGCTATCTGTTCCAGGCGTGGTTGTTCCATTAACCGCAAATTGAACACTCACGCTTTCAACGACACTATTTCTAGCCGTTACCCAACCTAGACCTTCGCTGCTGGTAGTGATTAATGCTGAATTAGTGCCTGCAAAATAGCCGGAATAAAAAGCATTAGCGCTATCTATGACAGCTGACCCGCTAAGCTGAACCCATACATTACGCGAATAAGGCGCCGGATCGCCATTGGAATCAACAACCTGCACAAAGATTTTCTCGGTATCGGTGTTATCATTTATGGCAACACCATCTTCCAGGCTAACCGTAATATCAGCCGCAACAGGTGGATTGCTAAAAGGGGAAGAATAAGCCCTCAAAGCGCCAGCTTGAACAACAGCTCCTCCATAAAGCTGATCGGTAAACCAGAATTCCGAAAGGTTTACCCCATCGCCAGAACCCGGATCAGTACCTTCTACAATCTGCAATCTCCAGGTACCATTTGTTAAACCAGCTGTAACAGGATAGGAAGTTTCAAAATATTCACTGTCCCGTGAATGAGTCGGGCTACTTAAAGCCGTATCGTTTTTATCAAAAACATAACATAAATCTGCCATAGCGCTTGGTATTCCTGGAAAACCGTCCGGATAATAAGTATCCATATCAAAATTGGAAAAAACAATATTTCCTCCCAGAAGAGTATCTGGAACAAAGGGATAAATATTCCATGTATTGACATCATTCAAAAATATGGGCCATGAATAGGCAAAGGAACGCACCCCAGTAATGCCAGTAGGATTACCTGTGTTATTTAAAGAAATATCCAGCTTAAAACCATTTTTAACCCATCCAGCGGTCGTTGTTATGTACACAACAATTTTAAAATACCTTTTGTTACCAATTAATTCACCTTGATTGGGATTAACCCCGGAAAAATAGACCCAGCCCTCGTCACTTGTAATATTGGTATTAACAATCTGATCAAGCACAGTACCCATTCCCGCGCCTAATGGATCATCGCCTCCTGCCGTATCATAGAAAACATAGCGTGACCTCGCATCACTTAATGTACCGGAACCACCCACCAGAGTAAAATAGGATGTAATGTCTGAGACAGTTTGATACCAGGGATAGTTGGCATTTGAAGAATCCGATTCTGGAGGTGGAATTTCGGGTGGGGGTGTGGGTGGAATATAATAACTCATATCTGGATCATAAACTGCAAAATTCAAGGTGGAAGTTACCGTATCAGGGATTTCAAAAAAAATAACAACATATTCATCATATCCGCCGGCAGTCAAGGTATTGGCAACTTGCAGATAATTATTAGCCCCACCAGGGATCTGACTGCTGGTCTGACTGAACAGGGAATTTTGCGAAAAAAAGCAAATAACAAGCAATAAAATTGTCACCCGTAAATGTTTATATATTTTCATAGTGCACCATTTTAAATATATACTTAAAATAGTCCAATTTCTACTATTTTTATTTTTTTTAGAAATTCCTGACGATTTTTAACCATGATACAAAATCCATTTTAAGAGTTCAGCGGCACAGTTATTTTACCGAATCCCAATTGAAAATGGCTGCAGTCATTCTGAACGCAGCGAAGCGAAGTGAAGAATCTCAGTTGATTCTCTAATATAGTGTTTGCGAGTATAAAAGAAGCAATGCAGGATTAGACAGACAAGATTTTTCAAGGTTGCAGGAAAATAGTGAATGCCAATGAGCATTCACGAAAAACAGTGAATGCCAATGAGCATTCACGAAAAACAGTGAATGCCAATGAGCATTCATGAAAAACAGTGAATGCCAATGAGCATTCACAACACAGAGCAGTAAATAGGGAGCATTTATGACCAGCGGAGCTTGCCGTTCCGGGCAGGCTCCGGGTTTCAGGCAGTCCTTTTTGAGAAAAGGGCTGCCTGCTGCTCCAATCCCTAACAGTCAAAATCAAGCATAAGCCATTATCCTGGTAAAGACCAAAAATCAGTTTTTCTTTGGAGAAAAATGGGAAAATTCCATGGAAAAAGAAGCTCTTCCCTGGGTAATGCTTCTCAAAACCGTTGAATAACCGAACATATTCACCAATGGCACCTCAGCCCGGATATGCTCGATATTGACACGGCTGTCGTGGCTAACAATGGTTCCGCCTCTGGAATTCAGGTTTCCTATGGTTTCACCCATAAACTCATTGGGAGTCATTATGTCCACTATCATAATGGGTTCCAGCAAAACAGGAGAGGCCTCGCGGCAGGCGGCATCAAAACCAATGGCTGCCGCTGTTTCATAGGCTAACTCAGAACCACTTAGTGGATCATAATCAGCCCCAACCAGAGTGGCTTTAATATCAATACAAGGATAGCCGAACATGATGCCCGAATTAAAAGCCCCCTCAACACCCCTTTTTACCGCTTCAAGGCACTCATGGGGCAAAGTTCCGGCAGAAAGAATACTGGAAAAACTGTTGCCTTCGCCTCGATCTGCTGGCTCAACCTGAATGGTTACAGAAGCACTATGTTCTTTGCCGGCCAAGGTTTTGGAATATTTTTCCGTTACCTTAGTTTTCTTCTGAATAGACTCGCGATAAGAAACCTGGGGCTTACCTACCCTTACATCCACATTAAATTCATCGATCATGCGGGTTACCAAGACCTCTAAATGAAGCTCACCCATTCCGCTAATAAGAAGTTGCCCTGTTTCTTCGTTTTCCTTTATGGTAAAGGTCGGATCTTCACGTTCCAGAATACGAAGGGTGTCCTCCAGTTTTTTACGTTCCGACAGGGTTTTCGGCTCCACAGCCACAGAAATCACTGGTACCGGAAAATTCATTGACTCAAGTAAAACCGGAAACTTGTCCGAACCAATGGTATCGCCCGTTTGAGCCAGTTTGAAGCCAACCACAGCCGCGATATCACCGGCTATTACCTTATCTACCTGTTCAAAGCGATTTGAATGCATTCTAAAAAGACGGTTTATACGCTCACGCTTGTTTTTATTAATATTATAAACCGCTTCACCCTTTTTAATAACCCCTGAGTACATTCGAATAAAATTAATCGACCCTGATTCACGATCTGCCTGGATTTTGAAAACCAGGCCCAGGGGTTGTCCTTCAGGATCACAGGGCACGATAACTTCTTTTTCGGTTTTAATATGCTCCCCTTTCATGGGCGGGGTTTCAGTAGGTGCCGGAAAGTAATCAACAACCGCGTCCAGAAGGGGTTGCACACCAACATTACGAAGGGAGGCTCCGCATAAAACCGGAACAAAGGCCCTGTCAATGGTACCCTGGCGAATGGCTTTTGTGATCATTTCCAGCGGCACTTCACCGCCTTCCAGATAAAGGTCGGTCAACTCCTCTGACACAAGGGAAAGCCCGTCCATCAACTTTTCACGATATTCATGAACCAGATCCATCCTGGAAGCATCGATCTCGCTGTAACTCATTTCAGAGCCCTGTTTACTGCTGTTCCAGCGGATCTCACGCATATGAAGCAAGTCAATCACGCCTTCGAATTCCGATTCCTTACCAATGGGCAATTGGAGTACCAGCGGTACAGCATGAAGCTTTTCCTTTAATTCCTCAAGAACATTGTAAAAATCCGCGCCTGTTCTATCCATTTTATTTACATATACAATTCGCGGAACATGATAATGCTCCGATTGCCGCCACACTGTTTCTGACTGCGGCTCAACCCCGCCCACAGCACAAAAAATACCAATCGCGCTGTCAAGAACTCTTAGAGCGCGCTCAACCTCTGCTGTAAAATCCACATGACCGGGAGTATCGATGATATTTATTTGGTAATCACGATAAAAACAGGTTGTCGCGGCAGAGGTTATGGTAATTCCCCGTTCCTGTTCCTGGGGCATCCAGTCCATGGTTGCCTCGCCGTCATCAACCTCGCCAATTTTGTAACTTTTGCCGGTATAATAGAGAATACGCTCTGTGGTGGTTGTTTTTCCAGCGTCAATATGCGCCATAATACCAATATTTCGTATTTTATCCAAAGCGGACATAAAAACTCTCCTCATTTGTAAACTTCTGTTTTTTATTTGCTATATGCATTGATTCTGCAATCATTTTTTGCCAAGAAATCTATGCATAAGAAGATCCCCTGCTTTCGCGTAATGGCCTGGACTTTTTCGATTGCTATTACATCCAATAATGATGAAAAGATGATTATTAAGCCAATTACTGCTGTTTCGATTTTATCAGCAAGCGGCCCTTCATCTTTGTGTTTTATCTTAAACCTATCCAATTTTTGCTTTTTCACCATTTTTAAACCGAGATATTAAAACCTGCCATTTTTATTTTATAGAAAAACCCAGTTTACAGTAAAGATAAAAAAAAATCAAACCATATCCGACAATCACCAGCAATTCCCGGTCAGAAAATGACGAAAAAAGAAATTTAAAAAACAGTTTTTTATGTTATTTTATTCCACCGAAAATCTATAAAGTCGACACATCGGGCGAACGCGCTTTTAGCGATTTTTTTTTTCCGATTTACAAAATCGCCCTTTCTTTTTCTCTATAATATAAGAAATAACAGTTTTAGCGCGAAAAGTGGGTATTACCAATTATGCTCGTCAGCTAAAATCGCCGCGACAATCGGCTTATCATTATACTTACAAAGATACGGCTTTCCCCGGAAAAAATCGTGATGACTTGGTTCGCAATAATTTGAAAAAACGCACTTTATCCATGGCAAAAGGGGGTTTTTAAAAGTGATTTCTGTTGCTAAACGCGTTAGGGATTGGAGCCATGTCCGGCCATTTTTTCAAAAATGGCCGGACAAAGCGTTTTTCGCCTGATTTTTTCAGGCGAAAAACCTTCGAAGCGCCAGCGAAGTGGCGGAAAGCCCGGGCCTGCTGAAGGCAGGCAACGCCCAAAAGCCTATGGGCAAAACAAATATGAATGAACACGTTGAAGGTGGAATGGCTATTGAAAATTCGCGCGAAAACCTCTATTCTTATTTAGAAAACCAAAGAAATGAATGTCAGGATTAGGTTCATTTTAATGAATGGCTTTTTCACTTTCACACAAAAAAAGGAGTAATTATGAAAAAAATATTAGCAATTCTTTTCGTTGGCATTTTAGCAAGTTTAAACCTCTTGTCGTGCCTTGCCTCTGATACAAAAATGGGATTTTTGCCAAACCAGACCGCTGTTGCCTATAGCTTTATTCATGGAAATTATGTTGGACAGGCCTTTGTTACCACAGACAATGAGGGCAAGCTGGAAGTTGAAATCGACGAGGCGTTTTTACCCGATGTTTTATGCGCTGTGAGCTATGGAATCAACGGATGGAACGATGAGACCACGATTTCCTATGAAAGCCGCGGTAAAAAATACTATGTAGCCAAATATATTGAATACGCTGATACAATTTATGTGGCGGTTCAAAGCGGCAAAACCTTTTCATATGTTAAAGCTGACGATAAAGGAGAAGCTGTTGGAGAAACCCAGCTGGATAAGGAGATCATCACCAACCAGGACACAATGGCAAGTTATTTCGACAATATCAAAAATGGCAAATTAAGGATATTTGCCCAATTCGGCGGCTATGCCATTCCCATCACACTAAGCATGTATGGCGGCCTTACCAAAAGAAAGGCTCCTGACTACTGGAATAATGGCCTCGGCTGGGCAGGCAACATCAAAGCCATTGAGGATTTTATAGAGGATTACGGATCACAGTATTCATTAAACGAAATGTCTCAGGCCAGTGAAAAAAATAAAGAGGGGCTCCGCTTTTGGTCAGTGGCTGATACTGTAACCGGCGCGACCAATTCTGATTTTAAATCCTATTTTGCATTAGCGCAAAGCGCTATCGCGCGCCTTAAAACCCACTTTCCGCGCTAAAATAGCAATTTCTTATATTACAGAGAAATAGAAAAGGCAATTTTGCAGATCGCAAATTCTTAATTCTAAATATTATAAGAAATTACCTGAATTCACTGCGGAATGTGAGTTAAAACCTATTAAGCTGATTTTATAAGTCGAGCGGCCACCCCAAAAAGGAGGTGGCTTTTTCTTTTAGAAAAGAGTTTCTGAAACTGATTAACCCCGGTTTCAGGCCTTAAAACCCACTTTCCGCGCCAATATATTAATTTCTCATATTATCGAAAAATAAAAAAGGCTCCCTAGTTCTCAAGAAGATAGGCCTGGCCATAGCAGCGAAACAACTGACTGGAAAGCCAGTCTCCATGGGAAGAGGACATATCAGCCTTGGCGCGCATGGGTGAGTTTATCAAACGCTCCTTGCCATTTATGAGTTTCCTATATACATCAGGCAAAAAAAGGTTCATTCTTTCGATAATATTACCTTTTAAATAATGGAAATGAATATAATCAACCGAACCATCAGTATAAACCGCCGTGACCATGGCCATATGGGTGAGATCATCGTTCATTTTACCGTCAGAATTGGCGTCGTAGCTGTTGTCCCAGAAAATAATATCACCCACACGGGCATATTTATCCACAGTCAGCAAACCTCGGCTGTTAAGTGCCTTGAAAACGCGGTACGTTCCGCTGCCTTCATAGCGGTAAAAATCCATGGCCAAATCTATACCCGCGTAATAATAAATGGCCCTTACAGTTCCTGAACAATCGGCAGCAAAGCGTTTGCCCTTGATCAAAACCGGCGCTTTTCGGCCAACAAGCTTTATAGCCCCTTCCAAAAGCATACGCTGCACCAGCGAAAGCGGATCCTCTTTGTAAATACGCTTTTCCCCTTCAACCGTGCTGCTTAAAAGGGGATCAAAACGGAAAGAAGGGGTCAAAGCCAGGGACGCGCCCAGGTTTTTCACATCATTGTTTTTTCTGTCGACTGTTCCTTGGGGATTTCCCACAAGTTGATCGCTGCCCTCATTAGGACCTTTTGTCAATGCCAAAGGATTATATTGAGGCGAAGTTGTGCATGTCCCCAGAAATAGGGCTATGAACAAACAAGTATAGAACTTAACCGACCTCAAAACCATCGGGTACATCCACTATTATGGTTTCATCAGCTGTTCCAAGGGCCTTGCCTTGGAATATCACCTTTTTATCCAGGGTTTTCAGCTTCATTTCAAGAAAATCATCGATTTTAATTTGTTTGGCATCAGCCTTGTAACCCTCGGGCACTACCTGTGAACCAGGCGCGGATTTCGGGGCTTCCAGAACTTTTACCGTAGTTTCATCACTGGCTGCCAAAAGCATACCAAAACTGTCAACGCCCCTGAGTTTGGCTTTTTTCAGGTTGGTAACCACGATTACATGCTTCCCTGTCAATTCCTCGGCAGTATAATGTTTGGCCAGGCCGGAAACGATTTGTGAGGTTTCTTCGCCATAAGTGATTTGCTCTATAAAAAGCTTCTCTGCCTCGGGATGTTTTTCCACTGAAATGATTTTCGCCACACGCAAGTCCAGAGGGAAAACCGGCCGTGTATCCAGATCCTCAGGATTGATTTTGTTGATGATGATTTTGGCATCGTTGATTTCATGATCGATGGTGTCAAAGTTCACATCATCCCAGGAAACCCGATTGATGTTCAATTGTTCCCGAAGGGCTTTGCAAAAATCAGGGATAATCGGGTCCATAATCACCATAAGGATTTTCAAAATATTCAGACAGCTGCCCAAAATCTTGCGTCCCGTTTCAGGATCGCTTTTTACCAGTTTCCAGGGTTGCTGGTCCTGCATGTATTTATTGCCGATACTCGAAATTTCCATTGCCGCTTTTACGGTTTCACGGAAGTTGAATTTATCAAAGGAATCTTTGGCTTTTTGGGCCAATTCCAGGACGCTATTGATAATATCCTTGTTTTCATCAATACCATCAATTTTGCCCTCAAAATTCTTCTTCAAAAAGGACAATGTGCGATAGGAAAAATTGCCCAGATTGGCCACAAGTTCATTATTGGCCCGTTCAAGGACCGATTCCTCGGAATAATCACCATCGGAATCCATGGGCATGGCAGCGGCCATATAAAACCGGAACGCGTCAATCCCGAATTTTTTCAACTGATCCAGGGGATCAACCGTGGCTCCTGCGGATTTACTCATCTTTCGTCCGCCTATATTCAAAAATCCATGAACAAAAAGCTGTTTGGGAAGAGGCTCTTTGGCAGAAAGCAGCATTGCCGGCCAGAAGGCCGCGTGAAAGCGCAGAATGTCCTTGCCAATCACATGAACATCGCAGGGCCAGGTTTCAGCCAGTTTCTTTTCATCAGTTCCGTATCCTGCTCCTGTAATATAATTGGAAAGAGCATCGCACCAGACATACATGACATGCTCTGGGTCATCGGGTACAGGGATTCCCCAGGGCAGACTTTTTACTGGTCTGGAAAAGGATATATCCTTGGCATTCTTCAAAAAGGAAAGGATTTCATTCTTGCGACCTTCAGGTGAAACCTCATAGGCATCAGAAGAAATCAATTCAATCAGCTGATCCCTGTATTTGGACAAGCGGAAAAAATAATTCTCCTCCTCGATTTGCTGGATGTCCTGGCCTGGATGATTGGGGCATTTACCTTGCTCCAGTTCTTTTTCCGTTTTAAAGGATTCACAGCCAACACAATAGAGCCCGGTATAGGCCATTTTATATATATCACCGGCTTCAACCAGTTTTTTCCACAAAGCCTGGGCTCCGGTATAATGAACTTCCTTATTGGTTGTTCTGAGAAAATTGGTATAGGTAATATTCAATTCTTTGTATAAAAAAGTAAAAGCCGCTACATTTTCATCAATAAAACCCAGCACATCGCGGCCCAGTTTTTTGGCGGTTTCGTAATTTTTAACCCCGTGTTCATCAGTCCCGGTCTGAAAAACCACCTCCTTTCCCAAAATTCGGTGGTATCGGGCGATAAAATCAGCCTGCAATATCTCTAGCGCGTGCCCCATATGAGGTTTTCCATTGGGATAAGCAATGGCTGTGGTAACATAGAATTTTTTACTCATGGGATGAACCTTCCTTAATCAAATAAAACTCCTTGAGCAGCTTGTTTACATCTGGTTACAATTTCTACAAGGCCTGTCAGATTTCAAGACACTTCACAAGTCATCTGTTAATAAAACAGTTACAAATCCTTTTCAGAACATCAAGACTAGCGATGTTGAGACTTCCACGTCTTAATGCAAGAGAGCTGCTTGTATCATAGAGAATACAATATATTCGGTTGATCAGCAATAATGAGGTCATTTTTTTTTACATTATCTCAGAATTTTTAAAAAAACTGTATTTGTTCAGCTCCCAAGATTTTTGGGCGTTACCTGTTTGCCCAGGGGCTTATCAGGCCGGGCTATCCGGCACTTCGCTGTTGCTACGAAGGTTTTCTACCGGAAATTATCCGGCAGAAAACCAGCAATTTCCGGTAACAACCTTATCTGTTAATAATATAAGCAATTATGTTTTTCGATTTTCGCACAGAAAATATAAAAAAGTTACCGGAAATTGCATGCGCCGGAAGTGTTGGCAATGCCAATTCCCGGTATTATAAGCAATTAAATTCAGGCGCACTATTATATATATTCACACAAAATTAATGTCACCGGGAATTGCTGGCAGAAAACGCTTTGGCTTGCTATTTTTGAAAAAATAGCAAGCCATGCCTCCTATCCCTAACGCGTTAATTGCCGAATTGCGATTTAGATAGACAAGTACAAAAAACTTTATGACATGCCATTCCCAGTGCCACTGAAAAAAGGTATTTTATTTGAAACCCATGAAAAATCTCACATTCACCTGATAAAAAGAACACAAAAAACAAACAAGACCTGATTATATTGATCATGAACCGGTTTAAAAGAACACAGAACAACCCCTTTAGCTTAAGCCCCCAATAAAGCGGTTCCTGAAAAAGGAGAAAAATATCTTTCCTGCAAAAATAATGTGAAAAATTTTGGTTTTATGAAATTATGGTAGTATATTCAAATTGTTCCATTAAGATATTTCAAATTGAATGATGACCTGAAGTTTGTAAAAACATGAAATGACAAAGTGAGAATATTCGGCCTGAAAAAACCGGATATCTCCAAGGAGCCAAACATGATAAAAAATCTGAAAACCAAGGGGAAGCATAACAGAACAGAAAATACACGCATTAAAACCACTTGTCCACACTGCGGCTATGTTAACTTTAAACAGTTGCGCACAACCAGCAATCGTTATCGTTGTTTACGCTGTCATAAATATATTTGAAAGCCTTGGACATAAATCCGGGATTTTAATATTGAATAGCACAGTATTAACCGGGTAATAAAGAAATATCATGAAAAAGGCAAACAAGGCATCGGCTTACTTGATAAATAGGTATATATATTAAGATTTAGTCAGAGTATATAGGGACGGTCTTTATATTCAGCCTGGTTTCTGGAAAACATGCGAAAGCAAAAAGGCAGGAATCGGACTATTCATCTAATAATTTTCATTCGTTTGTAACCTTTAGATTGCAAGCAGGTTTGTATTATATAAAGTAGAAACAAACAAAAAGTTAAATTAAGCCATTTGGCTGCGAATGCATTTTGAATAGCATTTTTACCTCCTTCTCTTTTTTCTTTTTGTTACCATTTTGATGACATGAGGCCCTGAAAAACCAGGGCCTTTTGTTTTTTATAGATTTGGCATGAAAAAGTTCGAAAATCCCCTCTGAGAAGGAACGACGAAGAATCTTGCCTGCCTCAGTCAATATCGCTTTTTTCATACATGCAAGCACTTTATCAATGGAACAATAGGATTACTTGTGCTGAGATTCTTCACTTCGCTGCGCGCAAATTCTTAACAAAGCAAATTGCAAAAGTCCTGACATTAGAGGCTGTCGCGATAGTGAAAGTTTTTCTGTATCAATGACTATATATGGGGGTTTAGTGGCTAAGTTGTGCCATATTTATCGCGACAGCCTCGTGTTTCAAGGTTGTGAAACAACCTTATTAGCAATTTGCAGGCAGCGATATATAAATAACTTATCCGCAATTTTCGGCATTTTTTCAAAACCTCAGTTTTGAAAGAGCCTCAATTCTAAATAATAGCTGATCGTTGCTTACACGGCTTGCTAACAAAAAAAAAGGCCGTCCTGTAACTAATGACAAGACAGCCAAATTATCTATCGGGATGAGTGGATTTGAACCACCGACCACACGCCCCCCAGACGCGTACGCTAAACCACTGCGCCACATCCCGATGCTGGCATAGTATAAAAACTGTTTAAAAAAAAGTCAAGTTAACATTTTCATGCTTTTTAAAAATTGCAATACTTTTTAAAGGACCTTGCTCCATGACAAAAAGACAAAGCCGAGCGCTCAAAGGATTTTTCCAGGGATCATGAGCGTTTGAAGCACATTTTGGAAATTCAATTGCCAAGGGAAAAAAACTCAAGGGATAATTAAAAAAAAACATGCATTTTTCCAGCTCTTGTCTATAATTAATAATGAATAAATACCTAAAACCATGATAGCAAAGAGAAGAATAATTGTTGGAAAAATCACAGATCAAAAAACAATCACAGGAATATTTTAACCAGTACTACTCAACAGTAAGCAGCCGTTTTATCGTGTCTGTTACCGTCATCGAGGTTGGAATAATCTTTATTTTATTTTTCGTTGTCAGCAACACCATCGCGGCTATAAGTTCCTGCATAGCCTTGGTCATTAATTTGATCAGCATTTATCTGGTAAAGGTCGCAAAATGGCCTCGAACAGGCAATGCCTTGTTTTTGATAGCCCTCCAGTTACTGCTCCATATTGTCACTCGCCTCACACCAGCTGCTGATTTATCCTATGTCATGATCACTATCATTGGTCTTTCCATCGCCCTGCTCATTCCTTCAGGGATCTTGGTTAATAAATATTTCCCTATTGTTACATCGATCATTTATTTCGGACCAACGGTTCAGGCTATAATTGCCATTCAAGAGCATGAGGTGATTCGTCGCATCCCGATTTTTGCGGCGGTTTATGTTCTGGCATGTTTGATCATCATTATTGTGGCCGCGGCACAGGAAAAATTAATTAACCGCAGCATCCAGGAATCCAACAAAGCCCAAGCTGCCCTGGCTGAAAATCAACGCATTATGCAGGAAATTTTAAAATTCAAAACCCAGCTTAATGAAAGCCAGAACAACATTTCCCAGGAACTCGGCGGTATTGGAACCATGGTACACAGCTATAATTCCAAAGTGGATAAGCTATCCGATTCCTCCAGCCAATTATCTTATATGGTTGGGAATACCCAAAAAAACCTTGATATTATGCTAAATGAAATCGCCAATATTAATTCACATATTCAAAGGCAGTTTCAAATTGTGAACAAAAATGCCAGAGAACAGAAAGCCATAGAAGGATCCATCACCGGAATAACCGCTCATATCACCGAATCCAGTGAAATAAACGAGATTCTGTCATCGCAAGCCACAGAAGGGCGCTATAATCTGGGTGAAACCATGAGCATTATAGAGGAATTAGGCAGCTATCAGGATCAAATGGAAGAGATTATTGAAGCCATTTCCGAGATCAGCTCTCAAACTGAACTTCTAGCCATGAATGCTTCTATCGAAGCAGCCCACGCGGGAGATGCCGGCAAGGGGTTTGCTGTTGTGGCCGATGAAATCCGCAAACTGGCCGATGATTCCAAAGCAAGGACCCAGGAAATTCAAGCAATTATCGATGAGATGAATAGCAAAATCACCGGTGCCATCAATCTTATGAGCGAAACCAGTAATTCGATATACACAATTATTGAAGGCGTTGAAAAATCATCCCCTTTGATTCAAAGCATCGTGAAGTCCATGGATTCAATCCTCCTTAATTGCCGTGATTTAATTCTTGAAAATCAGGAAATGATCGATATGAACAATTCCATTAAAAAAAGCGCTGATGAAGAGGAAAAAATCTCACAAATCTACATTAAAACCTTTGAGGAATTAACCCAGTATTTTAAAAATCTTTACGAAATCATCACTGAACTTAAGGCCCATAATCAGAAATCCTCGGCCATTATTGAAAACATTGATAAAATTAAGGAAGAAAACCAGGAAATCAACGATCACATCGACAATCTTTTAACTATTAAGCAAAAAGACAGTGTAACTTAGACAAAACCATCACGAATCACGCATTTTGGCCAAAAGCTTTTCTTTCCAACTTCAAAAACGGCCTGTTGCAATAACTGCGTCGCGATCCCAGACCCGAAGACAAGCTTAATATCTTTCCGTGGCTGATTGGTCCATTTCAAGTTGGAAGGGCAAGCTCCCCGGGCCTTTGTAATCGCCGGCCAATACAGCAATACCGGCCCTGAAGGAATCGGCATTAGTGCCAAAAATCGCTACAGCGTTCTCCACCCAGGGGACATCTTTTAAATAAGCCGGGGTCAAGGTGGATACAACAAAAAGCTTGCTCGAATAAGATCTCAGGGCTTCCAACACAGCCAATGTCCCCGGATTGGCCAAACACAATAAGATCTTGTCACTATTCTCCGCCTTTCGCGAAAGCTCCTTGAGGACCCTTTCGGGAGGGGTGTAATACGAAGGAAAATCTAGATAATATTCTTCAACACCAAAAAAACGTTCACTTACCGCTTTAAAAAATTCACGATATTGAGAAACCATAAGTATTTTTTCACGAGACGTAGGCTGAAAGGGCAGAGATTTGTCTGCCAGTGTTGTGACCGCGCGACAGGAGACTTCAAATGTGTACTCTAAAGAAGCTTTTTTTTGCAGATCAAGTATGCGCTTTACAACACCCTTTGGCTGGGGCTTCAGGGTCACAGGCTTGTTGTGTTTGAAAAAATCCATCTTAACCTTGAGAATACGCCTCACCTTTGTTTTCAACAGGGCCAAGAATGCCTGATTAGTAAGCTGAGCGTTTAAGAATTTCCAGGTTTTTTCGTGCTCTCTCGGAGTATGGGAAAGAAGGATCATATCATTTCCAGCCAATAAAGCCTGATAACTTATTTTAGGCAAATCAAAAGCTCCTTCATGAACACCCTGCATTTCAAGATCATCGGTCAGAATAATACCCTGATAACCCAGTTCTTTACGGGCAATATCTTCAAGAAAAAAAGAGCTCAAGGTGGCCGGCCCATTATTACCGGTAATTTTGGGAAAAGCCAGATGAGCGGTCATTATTACCGGAACACCTGCTTTGAACATAAAACGATAGGGCACCAGTTCCCGTTTGCGAAGGGTTTCAAGATCAACATCAACTTTTGGCCGTACTCCGTGAGAATCCTCGATCGCATCGCCATGGCCGGGAAAATGCTTGGCCGTGCACAAGACCCCTGCGTCCTTCATACCCTGCATAAAAGCGGTCCCCAAAATTCCAGTTATCACCGGGTCGGACGAAAAGGAGCGCGGCCCAATGGCCTGATTATCCAGATTTGAATAAATATCAATGGAAGGGGCAAAATTCAGGTTAATACCTAAAAGAGAAAGCTCTAGCCCCATATAATAGGCTATATAATAACTGTCAATCGGCCTTGTGGTCGCGCCCAAGGCAAGATTTCCAGGCACCACCAGGGTTTCATCCTGGACATGCCGGACCCAGCCGCCTTCCTGGTCTGTTGCAATAAACAGAGGAATTGAAAAGGGGCTTTTCTCGGCCAAAGTCTGCATTTCCAGAATTCCCTGAGCCAGGGTCTCAAGAGCACTCACGTTCCGGCCGAAAATCTTCACGCCACCTGCGCCGCGCCGCCCTATCCACCTCTTTATTTCATCGGAAGGCTCGGTCCCTAGATAGCCGCAGAAATGGGTCTGACCCAGTAATTGCACCGGAGTCATGGCCGCGAGAATCTCTTCAATCAACTCTGCGTCATCCCTATCATCCCAAAAATCAGGCCGCGCCCAGAGATTGCCGCAAATAATCATCAGCAGTAAAAAGAAAAATTTTTTCACCCGGCTATCATAGCGTGAAGCCAGGAGATTGACAAGCAGGAGGATAAATACTGGTAGAGTGTCCGAGAAGGCCTGAAAATAGCGGCTAGTTCAATTCATATGAAACACTGTTTCTTATGCCCCAGGGATAGGCACTTTGTCTATGTTAGCATACATAACACGCCAACAGTCTGACAAAAAACGAGAGCTTTAGCCGAAATTTTTTACCAATTCCTCATAGGATAGGGGCCCGCCAAAAAGATCCAGCGAAGAACCCACTGTAAAATCAATCTGAGCTTTGCCGAACTCTTCAATCAACCTGATGTCCTCAAGGGACTTAATGCCGCCGGCATAGGTGGTCATGATAGGTGAATACTGTGAAAGGATTTTCAAAAGATCCAGCTCAATACCGGAATTTTTTCCTTCCACATCCACGGCATGCACCAAAAACTCGTCGCAATAGGACGAAAAAATATCCAGTGTTTCAGATGTGATTTTGCAGTCTGTGAACTGTGTCCAGCGATCGGTGACAATATAATAATCACCCGCTTTTTTCCGGGAACTCAAATCAATCACAATCCTGTTTTTCCCTACCCTTTTCTTAAGCTCTTCCAGCCGCTGAAAATCAATTCGGCCTTGCCGGAAAACATGGGAAGTGACAATAATATGGGAAGCACCTTTATCCAGATAATGCCCGGCATTATCGGCGTTAATGCCGCCGCCGATCTGAAGCCCCCCGGGATAAGCCCCCAAAGCGAGCAATGCCTGTTCTTCATTTCCAGGCCCCAGCATGATCACATGGCCGCCGGAAAGCCCGTCTTTTTTGTAAAGCAAGGCAAAATGATCGGCGCCCTCTTTTGCCACAAAATTTTCCCTTACAACACTATCCCCCAAGCTGCTGCCGACAATTTGCTTGACCAGACCGTTATGAAGGTCTATGCAGGGTCTGAATTTCATATAATCTCCTTTTGGGGTGATAAAAGGCTTTTTAAATTAATGACTATTTTATCAGCTCCATAAACAGAGGGTTTTCTGGGCGCCATAAACGCATTTGCATCTTTTCATACAAGCCTTCCTTGCAGTATATCGAATACAATCACTTTTGTAAAACTCCATAGGCGGGGATTTAGCTCAGTCATATTAATGATAGTCCGAAGCAAGTGGGGTTTTAAACCCGTAACAAATAAAAAGTATTTGCCCCATTCTTTCTTGCGCCACAAGCTCAACACTGTTATAGTCGTATCAATATCCGATACTCAACTTGGAGGCGCCATGACAGAAAAATTCAACCACCGCGTAATTGAATTATTTGATAAAATCCACTGTCTCGATCGCATTCAGCGGGCAGGTTGGGTCATCCGTGGCGTAACCGAAGCGGAAAGCGTGGCAGCCCACAGTCATTTCCTGGCCCTTTTAACCCTGCTCTTTACCGAGGAATTCCCGGGGCGCTGGGACAGTTCAAAGGCCCTGGCCATGGCCCTGGTTCACGACCTGCCCGAAGCTGTGCTCATGGATATTCCCGCCCCTGCTTCAGAAGCTTTTCTGAAGGAAGCAAAAGCAAAAGCGGAAAACTCCATTTTCAGAGGACTTTTTGAGGGTCTGCCGGAAAAACTCTCTGCTTGTTTTCAGGAATACCAGGAGCAAAAAAGCCCGGAAGCGAGGCTGGTAGCTGCCCTGGACAAAATGCAAATGATGCTGAAACTGGGCTTTTACCAAAAAGAAGGCCGAGGCCGGCTGGAGGAATTTTGGGCCAATCCTAATAATTTCAAGGATTATGGCATCACCGAAGTGCGGCAGCTTTTCGAAACACTGGCCCGGGAAATGGGCCGAAAACTGCCGGAATAAGAGGCGCGAAGCACCTCTTATTCCACAAACGAACAAATCAGGAAATGCCGCCGATATTGATCATGGAATAACCAAGTTCGATTTTTTCAATAATATCATTTTCATTATAATAAAAGCGTAATCCATAAAAATGCTTTCTGTTATTTTTGGGATCAGTGATGCCAACAAAAAAATTCTTTCCCATGGGGTCCTTAAAAGGAATAAACATCGAAAGCACTGTCTGCTGGGCTGTCCGATCAAAACTGGCATTGTCGGTAACAAAGTTTTTTGGAAAAATCTTGTAAACTTCATTTTTATTGTCACCGATTTTAATACCCCCAAGGCTGTAATCGGGATCAGTGCATTCAATAAACAAAAGATCATCCAAATTCTCACGGTTAATCACTGAAAACCCTTCAAAGGCGTATCGAAGAATATTTGGATCAGCCGTAAAAGCCTCTTTTGACTGAGGTTCTCCTAAGAAAGCGATAATATCGGAAATACTCATATCTATATTAATTTTGATATTGTTCTTTTGATTTTCCAGAACAAGGGGAACTTTTGAAGCCGTATTGGAACATGACAATCCAAAGGCAATAACAAAAAGCGCAAGTATCCATTTTTTCATGTAACACCTCCTGAAAATATTCAACTAGTCGAGCTGGTTAAAACAGTCCTGGTAAATGGCAACCAACTCATGTGTAGTAAAATAGAAATGAATTAAGGCACATGCAAATCCAAGGTTTTGCGTGAGTCTCATTAAAATAGTTTTTCCTGAAACCCGGATTTTCAGCCTAAGAGTCGCTTAAAAACCAGCCCCAGAATCAAATAAAGAATAAACCATATCTTTTTTTTTAACAAGAGCCAAAACAAAACCAAACAAAGCTCTATGAAAATTCCTATTCCAAAGACAAAGCATGAAACATTCACGTCAGAATCATCAGCCTGAATATCGATTATAAGAGCAAATCAATTGTCTTTTCTTTATCCTGTTATTTCAGTATGTTAATAACAGAAATTAAACCTTACAAAAACACTAGGAGTATATATGAAATTTAAAGGAATATTGATTATTTTATTGATCTTAGCATCCATGGTTTATTCCAGTGAAAACAAAATGATTGCTTACAGTGGAATAAACTGGCTTCTTGATTACAACCAGGCCCTGGCCCTGGCCGAAGAAAAAAACAAGCCGGTGATCATCATGTTTCAAGGTGCCATTGGCTGCATCAGCTGTCAGAATTTCGGAATGCACATTATTTCCCATCCGCTTATGGCCGAGGTTATCACAAATAACTTCGTTCCCCTCATCGTTTTTGACCCAAACAGAAACGAAGGGAAAATGGTGCTTGAACAACTGGGCAACAGCAGCAACACTATTCCCGACATGGGGATCGTTAACTCAAAGGGTCAGGATCTTGTCAAAGCCGAATCCTCTGACTATAATTATAGCAGCTTTACTCAAGCCATTATCCGGGCCCTTGAAGCTGATAATAAAGAAATCCCGGAATATCTTAAGCTCCTGCATGAGGATTTTCTAGCCCGGGATTATCCACCCCTCGAGGAAAAAACACCTCTCCAACAAAACAGCCTGCTTTCCGGCCCCTATCGCTACCTCCCCCTGCTGGAATCGCAGAAAAAACAAATAAATATAGCCCTGTCAAACAACCAGGACCCCGAGCCTTTTCTTTCTCCCCGTCAAAAAAACGCCCTGGAATTAATACAAAACCACAGCCAAGTAAGCTGGGATGAACAGAAAAGCGATCAGGATTTCACAGAGGCCTGGAAAAAGTTTTCACAAAAAATGTACGCCATCAAGTGAACGATCGGAAATATTGGGAGGGCGTTACCTGGGGTATAAAATCTACGATAGTTACATAAAACTTTTTGCCCCATTTTTTAAAGGATTTATTTTCATCTTTTAAGCTTTTCATAAAAAAAGGTTACCCATGTCATTCTGAGGAGGTACGACGAAGAATCTAACCTGTCTCAGCGATCATCTCGTAATTTTTTACATGCAAACACTTTATTAGCGAATCAACACGATTTTATACAACTGGGATTCTTCACTTCGCTCCACTGCGTTCAGAATGACAACGATTAATCCACTATAGAAAATATTTTAGCTGATAATAAATGGGGGAAATGGTTTTTAACAGAATTTACACCCCAGGCGTTTCCTGCCATAGGGCAGGCCGGGCTTTGCGCAACTCCGCTATCGCTTCGACCAAAAAGCTGACGAAATTATCGTCAGCTTTTTGTTGTTTTGTTTTTTCTGAAAAAAAAACAAAACTTGCTCCAATCCCTAACGCGAAAACACCGGGCCGCCGGGATAAAGCTAGCGGTAGAGAAATTTGACCGGGCTTAATTCCAGACGCTGATAGCGCTTAAACTCCCTCCGGGTCTCCAGGTTTTTAAAGGAAAGCAAGGCAATGGCCTCCCAGAGAAAAACCCATGAACCCACGGAAATGCCTTCCAAAAGAGTCTGGCTGAACACGGTATTTTGCAACAGCGGGCCCAAGGTAAAGGAAATCAGCATCAATAACAAAAACACGGCTGTATAACCGATGGCGTTCCGATAAGCCGAATACAGTTTTTCCCTTAATACAAGCAACATATAATTACAATAGGTTTTTATACCAGCCTGTACGCGCTTTTCCTTTTCAACATCCCTGATTTCCCTTGGACCCACAACCTGAAGCTCTGTTTTGTATTTTAAAGGAATATCGATGGAGAAATCCTCTATGTAATTCACGAAATCAGCGTCCAGATCCCTTTTTCGAAGAGGCGAAGGGTCGAGCTCATTAAAAATATCGGTATATCTATCTATTGATACTTGTATTATATAAGCACCGGAAAGAGGATCCCTGTCATAAATCCGGTTCAGCAAGTCCATTTTTCCAGGCCTGTTCATGATACACACCTGTTCTGCTTGATACTCAACATAGTTATTTTACCATTCACTAGCCATTTTAATTGACGGCCCTGATTTAGGCAAATGGAATTTCAAGAATTCCCCGGTTAGGCTATGGGCCCATCATTAAAAAACAGGCTTTGAAAGCCGTCCGCGGCCTCCATGTTTTCATAATAAAGCAGGGCTCTATCAAGGCAGCCTCCTTCAGAGGGCGAACACCCAGAGCACTCTTTCACCGAACAGTGAAAAAAACCGGGCCAAGAGCTTAAAAGGCGACGCCAAACAAGGAATCAAAGATTCACGGCCAGCCGAAAGACTCAGCCAAGAGCCCGAGGCTATTGTACCGGAGATTTCGGATAAAAACCATGGTATTTGTTAAGCTTAAACAGGAATCACTATTTTTAGCGTTAAGGATTGTAATAATAGCAGAGCTAATTGCAAAAGTCCCGACTTTAGCAATTAGCA
>JAFGWI010000041.1 GCA_016937215.1 Spirochaetales bacterium
GGGAACTATTCGCTGACCCAAAGGAGAAATCAAAATACCTATGAAACAATCCTCAAAATTCAATATTGTGATAAACTGTCTTATAGTTGATGATGAACCCATTGCCCGTGAAGGGATGTTGGAATATATCAGCCAAATTGATTATTTGAATGCGGTTGCCCAGTGTAAAAGCGCTACAGAAGCCGCATGTCTGCTACAGAAGAAAAAAATTGACTTAATTTTCCTTGATGTACAGATGCCCAAACTCACGGGTATTGAGTTTTTGAAGGCACTGGCCGAGCCACCTCTCATTATTTTTACAACCGCCTATTCAGAATATGCTTTGGAAGGTTTTGAACTGAATGTAGTTGATTATCTGCTCAAACCAATTTCCTTTGCACGGTTCCTGAAATCGGTTGAAAAGGCCCAAAGTTATCTGAATGCTAAAAACAAAGAAGTTAGTGTTACTCAGGATTTCTTTTTTGTTAAATGCAATGGAAAAATTGAAAAAATAGTGATGGCCGATGTGGTTTATATTGAAGCAATGGCAAATTATGTTATCATACATACACGACAAAAAAAATACATAACCTATCTGACATTTTCAGGAATTGAGGAACAACTTCCCTCACATCTGTTTGTCCGGGTACACAAGTCCTATATTGTTTCTATCTCAGCTATTCAGACGATTGATGGTAATGATTTAATAACCAGCACTATGAGGTTACCGTTGAGTAAGAACTATCGGAATGAAGTCATGGACAGAATAGAATCCAGACTCTTAAAGCGTTGATTCAGAAATTAATTTGTGTAAAGGTATACCTTATGAAAAGCCGGGTCAATCTGTGAAACCACGGATTGACCCTACGTGATTTCTGTATGCCTGTTTCTTTTTCCCAAAAATAGTATTTTAACCCACATTGCAGCTTTCAGGTTATAAAAGTATGATATTGTGGGCTATGAGGTTTTATAATTTCGGCAGGGGGGACAACATATTTTTTCCTGGTAAAAGGGACATGTTTATATTTTAAGAGGTCATAAATCTTTTTCACTTCCTGGGTTGGCTCGGTGCATTGCCTGATTGATATGTTTTCATTTTTTATGTTTACCATACTCGTGGTTACACATTTTTGGGTATTCATTGTCCGCACTAATTCGCGCCAATCGGAGTTTATGCCCTGCTGTTTTAACTGGTACCGGATGGTCGCCACTAACCAATATGCCAATATCCCTAAATGTAAATGAGCCATTGAGGCATCATCGGTTTTATGGTATATGGGGCGCAGGTCAAGGTCGGTTTTTAGTACCCTGAAGGTGTATTCAATTTCTCTGATAATATTGTAAATCATCCAAAGCATTGCTTCATCATGTTCCAATAGTGAAGTTCGTAAAAAATAGATGCCTGCTTGTTTGTCGGTATCTTCGCCCGTTTTATGGGTGCAGCTTATGTCTGTTACCGTACCCTGGCCATCATCATCAACAACGATATTGTAATAATTGTGTACCGATGGATATTTCTGTTTTAACCTGCCAATGCGTTCGTGAACTTTACTGAGTTTTTTAGTACCCCCCTTTTTAGCAATACCTTCTTTTATGCTCTGTATGCCTTCTTCGAACCTTTGCGATAGCAAGCCATTCATGCTTTTTTCTTTCAGCGCTTTTGTTTGGCTGCGTACCCAAAGATATTGATCGTTATCGCTTGTGGTTTTGACTTTTAAGAGTTCGATGGGCTGGTTTTTTTTGTCCTTTATTTGAATAGGTGTTGCCCCTGTATCAGCTGTGTATTCTTTTAACGATGAACGTGATACACACATGTAATCGTACCCTTTTTCTTTGAGCATGGCAATGTTGCTGTCGGTGGCTATACCGGCATCTATAACCACTATAGGCTTTCGCACTGATTGAGATGTGTTTTTTCCCAAGGTATCTATAACCGTGGCTAAGGTTTTGCAGTCGGCCATGTTGCCTTGAAAGATGTTGGAGTATTTCAAAAAACCTTCGCGGTTGATAACCACGGCCAACACCACAATGCGGGCATCACTGCGCTTTTCCTTACTACGGCCAAACTTGGCAATTTTGCTATCAAGCATGCGCCCTTCAAAATAAGTGTTGGTCAGGTCATATAAAATTATCTTGTCTTCAAGGTCAAACAGTTCGTTGGTACGTTTTGACAGGTGTTGCTCCAATGGCTCTTTTACCTTGTAAAGCTTGTGTGATATGCCGTAGAGTAAATCTTTTGTGGCCTTATTTCTGTTGAAACCTGTTATTTCGCAAATGGCTGAGTTTTCTTTAATATATGATACTGTTTTCAATTCCGATGCCGGATACACCGCCCGGCTTATGATGTGCGTGGCGGCAAGTGCAATATTGTCTGCATCCCAGCCCGATTGTTGCAAAAACCCGCCTATCCCTAATTGGTCAAAGGCTTGTTTACAAAGCCATTCAGCTCCTATTTCCCTGGCATCTTTGTTCTTAAGGGTGGACATTTTGACGGTTTCCCAATCTTCATTGCCGTGCGTTATGTCGTAGCGTTTTTTATTCTTTATTTCGGTATAATAATGCCGGGCCAGCTGTTCCACCTTTTCATCGCCCACAACAGTTGAAAGGGTATTGCCGCCATTTACAATCAACTCTTCTACACGTAAGGCCAGCAGTTTCTTTTGCTCCACCGTTTCAAGCTCTTCAAGCCTACCAAAGCAAATAATAATCCGATGGTGCACTGCACCATGAATCCGGAAACCCTCGCAAAGTTTGTACAAACAATAGCGTTCGCCGGTAGTCTTGTTTTGTTTAAGATAAGGTTTGATAAACATGTCCCAAAATTACCTATCTGTTTGTTTATCAGCAATAAGACAGGGGGTACAACATTTTGGATTTGAAATCTTAATGTTTGCAACTCATTGATTATCAATTTTGATATTTTTAGACTGGAAAAAATTGTTAATAAATACCGGGTTATTAACAGGTTTTTTTCTGTTTTTGGGCGCGGAAGCTGCAATGTGGGTTAA
>JAFGWI010000008.1 GCA_016937215.1 Spirochaetales bacterium
CTCCTTCACGGATTTCTTTCACAGCATGCGCCAGTGTTCGCCCACTATCACCGGCTGGCGCATCATAAACATAATAACGCTCACTTTCGCCCATAATGCTGTTCTGTCCCGGTACTTCCTGACTGACAATGCTGTTGATATTGTTGTCTTCAGAATAAGCATAAGTGTAATCATAGCGGCCTTTACTTTGCGCTGCCTCTACAAGCCTGTTTTGGTGGTCATAGCTGAAAAACTCTTCCATATCGCCATGAGCGCCTTCGTAGGTTTTTTTCAGAATGTTATCGAGGCGGTCATATTCGTAGTGGGTATTGGCAATAATGCTAGAACCCTTTGTGATATTGATGGATTCAAGGCGATAAGTATTTTGAAGATTGATATTCGAATTACCATTGGCCGGATCAACCAGACCTGATTCATCGTAATAACCATAATCTGTTGTCACCCCATTACCCTGCGACAGACTTTTATATCTTCAACCGGCTTATCGATATTATACTCGGAAATGCGACTGCCGCCTCGCGTTTTTTCCGTGATTGTTGTTCGGACTCAGAGTAGCTCGATTGTTTTATTTAATTCATCATATTTATTTGTTTAACTAATTTCATTTTGGGCGTTGCCTGGTAAGCATAAAGGCTTACCAGGCCGGGCTATTCGGTACTCCGCTATCGCTTCGAAGGTTTTTTTGCCTGAAATAATCAGGCAAAAAACGCTTTGGCTGGCAATTTTTGAAAAAATTACCAGCCATACCTCCTATCCCTAACGTATCAATAATCTAAACCCGATTTGGCTATACTTTACCATACGCTGATCAGTAAATTCTTTAATTATTCCCAAATTATCAACATATTTAGTACTCCCTTAATTTGGAAATATATTTTCTATTCTTAAGGTACATAAGAAATTAGCAATTTTCTTGATAATCTGTATTATCATAAAAAAATAATTGTTTAGTTTTTTGATAGTGTATATGCTATCGATATCAATTTGGGAATGAGATTTAAAGCGTCTAATTTGCCATTTAATCAAGGGTTATTCATTTTAGGAGCCTCCCCCAAAAGAACACTAATTTATAGCCATATAATGCATCCTCAAAGAAAACAACAGATAATTTAGACAATATTCCACCAATAATCATATTTATTATATTAATACCGTGTTTATTATGATGATAACTCGGTAATATTAGGGTTAAGTTATGATGATAATTCGGTAAAAATTTTGATATCAAATGTGAATTGCACAATTAGAAGGAAAAGAAAGAAATTCTGAATAATTGCTTTAAGTTTTTACAACTCTTGTTTAACACAAACCCGAAATTTTTAAACCAAGGTTCACCGTTAATGAATTCGACCATGAATACTGTACTTCAAATTTCTGTCCTGAAATGGCAAATCAGCGATGCAGCACTGAAAGCTCATCCATAACAGCCTTTTCTACAAATTTGTTGATAGACATATTCATTTTTTTAGCTTTAACAGCTATTTCCTTATGTAACTCAGGTGAAATTCGAAGATTAAATTTTCCAGAATATGGGCGTTCAGGATTTACACCTTCTTCTTTGCACCAGGAAATATAATCTTCAATCGACTCTTTAAAGGCTTGCTCCAATTCAGAGACTGTTTGACCTTCAAACGTAATAACATCTCTAGTATTTATTACTTCTCCGTGAAAAATATGCGATTCAGAATCAAACTGAACTTCGCCTATATATCCTTTATATTCCATCATGGTTTTACTCCTGCATTTATTAAAAAGCGTCTGATCGATTCAACGGCACCTTTATTTGTTTCCGGATTTGGATGGGGGCGATGAAAAATTGCTCGTACGTCATTTAGTTTAACCCGAATTCTAGAACCTGCACCTTCAGATATTTCACATCCTAAAGCTTTAAAAAGAGATTCAATATCCTTCCATTTAACCTGAGAAGCCGTCGGGATTTTAAAAATCTCTTTTAATGTCTTTTGATGCTTATTATTCATTAATAAATGGTACCACATATTAGTACCGTTTTCAAGTAAACTATTATAATTTTTTAATAAAATTTCGTAATTTAAGAAGAAAAATTCGAATTAAAAAATCACAAGATTTGAATTGTAAGTAAACTAAGTAATCAGATTCAAACACAACCTCCGTCCCCAGGCTCGCTTCTCGACATCACTGTCTCGTCGTTAAACAGAAAATTAATTTACGGCAGCTTTCGGCATCCATGCCAAGCTGTTCGCTTCGCCTGTAAATCGATTTTCTATTCACCTGGTGGCGGGTGCGTTATCAGGCGGCAAAAATCCGGCCGGGGTGATTGCCCCAGCCGTTTAGCTGATAGAGGCCCACAAAGTCGGCAAAATTAAGCGTTATCGGCTGTCGTAAGCCCCCAGGCCGCTGGGGCGAACAACGGAGCGAAGCGAAGTGACCAGCCCTGGGGCGTGCTTAGCATAACGTCTAATTCTGTTGCCGATTGAGCAAGCCTGACCACCAGCCCTTGGGGCAAGTGGACAGGCAAGCCGGAGAGGGGAACTTGTGAGTGGTTTTAGATTATTCACCTTTGAAAACGTCTTTTACATATGTAAGTTTCCCAGATAAATCACAATAAGCGACTTGTTCACCGTTAATATATAAACGTCCGATTCCGTATTCGATGGGCGCGGCCTTATCATAAATTGCTTCAACAACTACCTTCCCTTTATAATCGATATAGCCTTCCTTTATTTTATTATCCTTCTTTATTTGATATACTGTTATATCATCAGTAAAATAATCAAGGTTAAAAATCTCCGGCATTTCATTTTTCAAGAATTCACCATTTTTCTTTAATATATACCAAAACATATCATGATATGGCCCATAACCAAGATATGAATAACCTTTATAAAAAGGTTTACTATCTGTAGCGTCTAAGCCAATTTTGATTTCTCCCTTAACATCACCATATCCGTTTTCTTCAATATTCGAGTCATAACTCAGTCGTAAATAATTTAAACCTTCTGAAAAATAATCATTCATAAATACATATTTAGGCTCAAGGATATATTTTCCAGTTTTATCAATAACACCATAAAGAGGACTATTATTTGGAACATCTATTTTAACTACTGCAATTCCCTCATAGAAAGGGAAACAATCTGTATAAAATTTTGAAAATAATAATTTATTTTCTGTAGTTATATAGGTCCACCCTTTCGCCGTTTGCACACATGCTATACCATTAACAAATGACTTAGCTGATTGATACCCATTTATTACTATTTTTCCATTTTTATCAATAAAGCCAACTCCATCTTTAGTTTTAGCTATTGCATAACCTTCTGAAAAATCATCTAAGATTTCAAAAGAAAAATAATTAGTATTTCCATTTATATTTAACAAACCCCATTTCCCATCTTTCTTAATCTTAGCCAAACCATCATAAAAAAATCCAGCCTCATCAAACTGTGGTTTAATTACTATTTCATTTTTATTATTTATATAGCCAACATGAGTTTGGAATTCAATAGGAATTAATAAATCTGTTTCCAATTGTGAAGATTGTGCACATGCACTTAAAGTTACTGACATTATAAATATTATATTTAAAATTTTGTTCATCCTAATTTCTCCCTTTTAATAAAAATCTGATGCTGGATAATAGGTAAATGTATCATAATAAGTTACCCAACCATTTGGTGTATATGTACGCCAGCTTTTTTCAAAATCAGCTTGTGAAGTATAATTTTTAGAGTGAGAATCTGCTCCATGCCCCCCCATTTCTCTAAGTATTATACTACCATCATCTTTTTTTTCAACACTCGCAACATGGCTTTCTACTTTTTTTGAATGAGGAGAATCTCGCTTTTCTCTATTATCTTCCATTACGACTAAGCTTAACCCTGCTTTTGCAGCAGCAGACCCTTTCCCTGCATTTTTTTTATGGTCATCAGCAGTGTTACCCGCGGCGGATCCCCATCCGCTTTTCAAATCAATACCTGTTCCATCAACTCTGTTCTCAAGCCATTGATCACAATCATTATCTCCACCTATATATTTTTGTCCCATTGCAGAATCCATGTTTTTTATAAATGCCTGTTCAGCTTGCTTATAACCATTATCCTCTGATGAATCCGTACCATTTATTCTTGCCCATGTTGTTGAACCATTGTTCTGAGAAATAATTATTGGCACTAAATTACCATTTTCATCTTTAGGAAAATCAACATTACCAGAATTTGAATACCCGGTACTACTAGAACCTCCAGTTTGGCCACCTAAATTATTAGCCTGAGCTTGATAATCGGCTGCACTATTGATACCATGCCCACTCGGATCCACATACTTAATCGGATTATTCCTACAATAAGCATACCGGTTCAAACCATCTAACACACTATCAGGACTAATAAACCGCCCAATCTCCGGATCATAATACCTTGCCCCGTAATAAACATGCCCTAAGCTCCTAAAACAAAACTCGAAAACAAATTAACGCATTCCACAA
>JAFGWI010000042.1 GCA_016937215.1 Spirochaetales bacterium
AGTGGAATTACGTGATGGATCTGAACTAACTTGTCCTATTTGTGGAAAAGTTTCAAAGCTGTACGATCATCGAAAGAGGAGATGGCGTCATCTGGATTCATGTAACCATAAGACACTTATTGATGTTGATATTCCATCAGCTATAGAGTATATTGTTCCAAGTAAAAAAATCAGGAGATCTTTATGAGCGATATAAACTGGGATAAAATTTACAATCAGTATCCTGTGAACCAAACCTCCATCTGGCTGAATAATTGCGGAACAACACCCGCGGGTTCGCACATTATAGAAGCTGTTACTGGTTATATTCATGAGTATTCCAGAAAGGGCGTTTTTTCTGAAAAATATGCTCTCTCAAAGGTCAAAAACTCTATACAGGCTATTTTATCAGAATTATTAAACTGCGATATCCAGGATATCGCGCTTATTCATAATACAGCGGAAGGTATGAATTTTATTTCCCGCGGGCTATCCTTGAACCCTGGTGATGAAATTTTATTAATGGAGAATGAATACCCCAGTAATGTCTATCCTTGGGAGCATTGGCAAAACAAGGGCATCACCATCAAATTTATCGCGAGTGCGTTTTCGCCTGGTGAATTTATTCACAATTTTAAAGCAGCCTTAACTGATAAAACTAAACTGGTCAGTCTTTCCGCGGTGCATTGGTGCACAGGTCTTCCTTTACCAATTAAGGAAATCGGGAAGATCTGTCAGGAGAGAGCCATTGATTTTTGTGTTGATGGAGCTCAGGGAGCAGGTCATGTGAAAATTGATGTCAATAACTGGGGGATTTCCTATCTTTCTTTTTCCGCCTGGAAATGGTTGCTCGGACCTTTAGGTTTGGGAGTTTTGGTGATACCGGAAAAGAATGTTAAAAAACTTGAGCCGGTTTTTAAGGGAACCGGAAGTGTAGCCAAACCTCAGGAATATCTGCCATATCAAAAGGAACTTATACCTGGTGTTGAGCGTTACATGTTTTCGACACCCAATTTTATTGATTGGATATACTTTTTGAGCAGTCTGGAATTTTTACAAAAAATTGGTTTTGAAAGAATCATGGAGCGCATCTATCGATTGAGCCGTTATTTGACTGAAAAACTCATGGATTCAGGTTTTACTGTATTATCGAAATCATATTTGAATCGTGATTATAAAAATCTTGAAAGTGCTATTGTCCTTGTTGGGAAAGAAAAGTGGGATGTTAATGCGGCTCAAAGAGAATTATCCAGTAATAATATTATCACCGCTGTGAGGCTCGATCATTTGCGTATGGCTCCTCATATTTATAATTCCTTTGATCAGCTCGATAAAGTGATTGAATTGCTTAATGGCAGCCCTAAAAATCCGTAAAAATCGGTAATTCGAACAATGATGTATTCAAATAGTATAAATTGTATTTTATTTTCAAACAGCATAGTTGCAATTACAAATGAGGGCAGGGGGCCTTCTTTTTTTTGTCTCTGACACATTATTTCAAAACTTAGAGACTTCCCACTTTCGGCATTAAAATAGTCATTTCTTATATTACAGAGAAGTAGAAAGGGCGATTTTGCAAATCGTAAATTCTTAATAAAGCAAATTGTAAAAGTCCTGATATTTGCAATTTGCCTGTAACTGTAAAATAATAACTTATTATCCAATAATTTGAAAACTTATATGAATTATAATGATTCTTGAAAAAACTTTGTTTTGTAAGAGCCTCAATTCTAAATAAGAAAAGAAATTACCTAAATTCACTGCGGAATGTGGGAGACTTGGTTTGATTTGTTGTACAAATCATTGAAATTATTACAAGAACCCATTGGGGGATGGGTTCTTGTTGTTACAATTCACCTGTGTCTTTTTTTTCATGACACAGGTGAAGTTTCTCACAGAAAGCCGATCACTGACAGATAAATTCCGTAATGAGCCGCGTGTAATATCGGGCAATTTGCAGAGCGTCGACTATATCAACATTATTGGAACAGTTTACATCACCGGCTGCGGGATTAAAATTTTGAGGATTCATACTAACATAATATTGAGCGATAAGCAGAGCATCCACAATATTAACTTGAGTGTCACTGTTAACATCTCCGATCAAAATTTCTGATGTGTTACCGTTTGCAGGTATTTGCTGCATATAAGCCACTAATTGTTCCTTCTCTTTTGTCGTAAGATGAGATACCTTACCGTGTTGATCGTTTCGATTCTGATTAATAACATCCATGAGAGTCGGCGCCGTACCATCATGAAGGTAAGGAGCTGTTCGCCAGAGCTCAATCAGAGTGGGAACAATATAGCCGTCGGTGAAACCCTGGGACTTGTCCTGTGAGTCCACAGTGCCAACATCATATTTTTTCATGTTAGTGAAATACTCGCCTGAATGACAGCTTGAACATTTAGCTGTTGAGCTTTCAAAAATCCTTTGACCTGCCAGAGCATCAGCTGTCATGGTTCCGTTGGCGTTTCTATAGGGGCTATCTTCTGCTGTCAAAGACCGCATATAATTTTCTACATCTGTTAATTCCTGCTCGGTCGGCATAATGAATTTCGCGAATTTATAACCCGCCTTTGTTGATGTGGCCGCGTCCGGTCGAATTCCACGCCAGGTTTTCGGAGTATATTCAAAGGTGTTAACATGGGTTTTTGTATTTTTATAATTTCCCAGACCGTCGTTGGCTTCATCCCAGTTAAAGCCGTCGGTTCGCGCAAAGGGGTGACAGGTGGCGCAACTTAACCATCCCTGAGGAGTAGTGCTACCGTCAAAATAGGCGATTTCTCCGCGGCGAATGCTGTCAGCTTCAGGTTGAGACCCCAGAGAGATTGTGCTTGTTATATTGTTTTGCGCGGCACTGATTAAATAAAGTTCACCCGCGAAATACGCGACAGTAGCAATGGTGCTTCCATTCGGGGAAAGGGAAATTCCCCTAGGCCCCTTGCCCGGGAGCTTGGTTTTGGTTAAAAGACCAGCACCCCATAATGCCGATAAATCATATTTTAGCATATCTTTTTTTGAGGGATCGGCTTTTATTTTAAACCATAAATCTGAATAGGGTTTATCATAGGCAGCTTTAGAACGGTTCAACAAATCTATACCGCCAGAAGAACCCCCTGTAGAGGACCCGATTTGTTCGATTTTCCATTGTTGGCTATAACTGCTGCTGCTTGCACTTTGAACAATTCCCGCCTCAAGGTTGTTTGACCCGCCATTATCCATGGCCAGTCCGCCGGTTCGGCAAGTCGCTCTATAGTACCCACCACCGAGATCTGTGATGGCCCATTGCTGATTGTTACTGCTGCTTTGATCATATTGATTGATGGGTGCCCCATTGGCCGTAGATCCGTAATTGTCCAGATATTTATTGTTGCTCACATTGCTGATTTGATAATAACCTGAAGTTGATGTGGCCATAATTAGCCATTGCTGATTTTGGCCGCCATTATCAGTATACTGGATCATTTGTGTGCCGTTAGCAGTGCTGTTTCCCGGAACATCCAGACATAAACCACTTGCTCGATTTGTGAATTTGTATACTGCCGATGAACTGAAAGGCCCTGATTCAGGGCCTGTACCAGGACCGGTTCCAGGAATTTCGCCTTTTAGGAGTTGATGCAGCTTGGCTAGATCCACTTTGAATACTTCATGAATTCCCGAAACACTGACCCAGAGGGTGTTGCTGTTTGATGAAATAGCCAAACCCCATGGATCAGCAGCTCCGTCGGTCATGGTATCCAGAAGAAATGTTGTGTAGTAAGTCATCTCCGATGCGTTGATAATGGAAATAGCATTTGTATTGGTCCATCCCTTATCCAGTTGAGTCGGGGGCAAGGTGAATTTTCCAAAAGTATGGGCAATATAAACCCAGTTCTCGTCGGGAGAGCATTTTACAGCGCGAAGATTAGTGCTGCCCATGGGCAGCTTTATGTTGGCTGTAACTTGAAGTGTTCCTATATTGACAAAGGTCACAGATGAAGCGAAACCTGGTTTTGTGGCATCGCCTGTTGGCGTCGCGTGGCCGACCACCGCATAGTTGCCATTGGGTGTTATATCCAGGAACATGGGATATTGATTGACCGTAACATCCCCGAGGGTGGACCCAGTTTCCAGATCAACAATGCTGACCTGGCTTAAGCCAAAATCACATACAGCCATAATGTTGCCAGAAATCTTGATTCCCGAGGGCATCGGACCTGTTTCAAAGCGTCGCAGGATGGTTCCGTTAGCCGGATTGATCTCCGCTACACTACCTGCGCTGTATTCAGCAACATAAGCCAGGTTATCTTCTGACCAAGCCACTCCTTTGGGCTCTCCTTGCAGTTGGACTGTTTGAGTAATGTTTCGAGTCGAAGCTGTAATGATTTTAAGCTGGGCTTTGGTTAAGTCGGAAACAGCCAAGTATGTTCCATTAGGTGAATAAGCCACATCATAGGGAGAATTGTAATTGTTGCCAGCGGCCCATACCTTGTTCTGTGAACCTGAAAAATATCCTATAGAAATTGTTATAAGAAAAATAACAGCAATCATGGCTGTGAATATTTTAATTTTATTTTTCATTTTTATCTCCTTAAATCAAAATTGAAAAAGAACCATGTCCTATATTAATGCGCTAAAGGTGTAACCACTCCGCCATTTCGCTGTGTGCTTGCGTTCTGATAATCTCCATAAAATTGGGCGATGCCTGAATCAAGCCAGATCACAAAGCTGTGTAATTCGTCCTCGGACAAATTACCATGGTCTGTTGCCAGTTTTTTATAAAGAGACGATGCCATGGCTCCGAATTTTCCAGGTTCCGTTCTTGGATAGGATCTGTCCCAGGTTGATCCTGGATATTGGCTTAGGACTAACCATACATAGGGTTTCAAATTATTATATGAGGCAAACCAGCCATTGGCATCGGTGTTGCCTTTACGTAAATCCGGCCGTTGTGATCCGTTATGACAAGATGTGCATTTGCTGTCAAGTATGGGCTGTATGAGTCGCGGGAAACTGAGAAATTGTGAGGCGATGCCTCTACCGTTTTTTGCTTCCAGGACAGGGTCCGGGGTCACCTTGTCGGGCGGCCTTAAAAAGGCCATGGGAATATGATCGTTGATTGAAGCTTGATGACGCGGTTCATGACAGCCGTCACAGTACTGAAAAAATTGTCCGCCGACACCATAGGCATCGGAACGCATCGACTGTACGGCTAAGCCATCCTCGTTGATGGCTTGAAAATAATAAGGCCGGTTCGCTGGCAGATAAAATCTGGCACTACCGTCTTCTTCAACTGGAACTGTTCCGAGTAACCCCTTGGCATTTCGACCAGACCATATGCTTGCTGTTGATTCATAGCTTATCATGGGGGTGGTAGCTAATTGGGTTGTTTTTACATAGGGTTCCCAAATTCTGAGCGCCACTATCTTGGTTCCATTGGGCCAGGGAAGTAGAGAATCGTAGACATTAACCAGATTCATCACAATATCATTGGCAGCGCCTTCGGGCTTTTGGGTTCCGGCTATCATAGGAGGAGCTTTTCGTGGTCGTACAGGAATAGGGCTTTGAATCGATCGACTTGGGTCGTCGTATAATAAAGTTTTATTTCCGTTTCGGTCTATAACATATAAACCATAATGGTCGTTATTGCTGGGTGAATGGGCAACCAGGAAAAAATTCTCACTCAATGCATAGGGCGTACCGTATTTATGCTGCCCAGTGGAGGATTCTGGATAGCCGTTATTATCGGGTGTTATATTTGTAATGGTAGAGAGTCGATCATCATCTTCCACATCAGGATCGATTATGATAATTGGTCCATAGCATTCAAAGTGATGAGGAGCGCCTACAGCTACATATTTGCTTGAGCCTGGAATGGGTCGTAATTGCATTTGCATTAAAGGAACATTTCCGAAGCCCCAGGCTGTGGCGCGGCCTGTATTGGTATAATTCAATGAAATGGGTTTTGGATTAATGCCATCGGGTTTCGTGATCCATCCGTTATGCGTATGAGTGGCCCCACGGTCAACGTAGTCCCATCGTGTGTAAACGATCATACCATCATTATCAATAGCCGGCCACCACTCATTTGTTTCGTGATAACTAATGCAGCGGATGTTTGAACCGTCAGCGTTCATGGTATGAAGAGTGAAGTTCGGAACAGGCCTTTGATGACATCGTCCGTAATTCATGGCCCCTTCGTCTCTTCGTTCAGAAATAAAAACAATGGTTCCGTCGGGCATCCAGGCAGGCATCATGTCATTATAATTTCCGTCAGTGAGTTGCCTTAAATCGGAACCGTCTATATTCACGGAAAAAAGGTGATAAGTTGTGCTTTGGTCCCAGCGTTGGGAATGGTTTCCGTCTGTATAGGCAAACACAATCTTGGTTCCGTCATAACTCAAGTCAGGCGATAAAAAACCGCCGCCCTGCAATTTACGACCAGCATAGCGGCCATTCTGACAATAGGAATTTTCAAGCACATTTGTCACATACTTGTTACCGCTAAAAGCATTGTTTAAGATAAATAAACCATTTGATGCGCTGGTCCAGGCATTGAAGCCAAAGTATTGATCAACCATGTGGTGTTCTGATACCACATTCCCCTGTTGAGCTTTGACAAAAAGTATTTTGTTAAAATCAGAAAAAACCGGGTCAGACAGGTTAACGGCCGCGGCTTGTGTATGGGATTCCTGAACTAAAACAAATAGGGCAACAACAAGTAAGAATGCGGCTGTTATTGCTAAAGTTTTTTTAAGCATAGTCATTCAATCGCTCCTTTATTTTTATATTTAAATTTTCATATAGTGATTCATTTATTATCAAAACCAAACAGCCCTGAACAAGCTGGCTCTGGCCATGTTCCGTCATTGTCTTTCGCCAAAAAATCTTTGGTGATTGAAAAACTTTTAAAATATCAAAAATACCAGAAATCCAAATTCCCGGATTCCAATGGTTCATTTTTTAATTAGGATCATGGTTGAATTTATTCAATTCTTTTTCTCATGGGCTTGCCCCAGCCCTGAAAGGGGCTCGGGCCGGGCTCTTCGCCACTACGCTTTCGCTTCGAAGGTTTTTGCGCGGAAATAATCCGCGCAAAAACGCTTTTTCCTTGCATTTTTTGATAAAATGCAAGGAAATGGCTCCGATCCCTAAGCCGAAGCAAACCCTCCATGTTATTAAGCTAAACAATAATCATCCTTTGATTGAAGGAGCAGGTTCCGGCTAAATGACTTTTGTGTCAAACAGAAAAGGACCTGTGTTATTGGTTCTTTTCACTCAATCCGTTTCGCGCAAAATTTTTGTTTTGATTATCCCACTTTCCGCGTTTAAATAGTAATTTTTTATATTATAGAGAAATAGAAAAGGCAATTTTTACAAATCGCAAATTCTCAATTCTAAATAATATAAGAAATTGCCTAAATTCACTGCGGAATGCGGGATTATGTTTTTCACTTGTTTTTTTTTGTTTACCTTTCCCCATTACATTCAATTATTAATTTCGTAATTAAATTATTATTATATGTAATTATAGTGTAAGCTATAAAGACATTTTATAGGGCTATGGTTTTCCACATATTTTATGAAACTAAATGTATTTCGTTCTATCCAATACAAGTTTTCCAGATGGGTTATATGTTAAAAAACCACAAATTTACTTCACTAAATTATGATTCACTGTGGTAAAAGTGTAAAAAAATCGATGGATCATAAATCGGGTCATTATTTTGCATGTTTTCAGGCAAGTTGACAGATTAATTTTCATTATATAATAATTATCACTATAATGACGTGAAGGAATTTTAAAAAGAAAGTATATGCTTCATTTCAGAAAATTGGTATGTGTTCATTAAAAAGGAGTTGTTGTTTTAATTGCCTTAGGGATGGGAGTTATATGCCTTTTCTGCCGGATAATTTTTGGCATGGTTACTCTTATTAGTGGATGCCAATGAGCATCCACCTCAGCGAGCAATAAATACATAGTAAAAACATTTGGATGCAAAGCCGGAATCATGCAAAGCCCGGCCTGAAAGCTCCTGGGCTTACCAGGTAAGGCCAAATGAATTCCGAAAAACAAATAATTAAATTGTAAGGAAGTCTTGTGAATTACGATTTTGAAGGTAAGGAAACCAGTTTTAAAAAAAAATCTCGCATTAAAATTGGGTTTATTATTCTTTTTTTCCTGCTGGCAGTTCTTATCAGTATGATTATTAATCGTTTTGTACTTGAAATTGCTCTTGTTGAAGGAGCATCTATGGAACCTTGTTTGTTTTCCGGTGAACGACTTATTGTTTTTAAACTGGCCTATGCATTTACCGAACCAAAAGCCCAAGATATCATTGTTTTACACTTTTTGCCTTCCGATGGGGTTGAAAAGACAGAAAACACAATGAATTTGGAATATATAAAAAGAATCATCGGGACACCCGGCGATTTGATCGATTTAAAATATCAACAAGTATATTTAAATAAGGATTTGCTCAATGAAAGCTATGCTCAAGGAGTGACACGACAGAAAAAATTGCTTTACCCAATGGAAATTCACAATAATCATTGTTTTGTGATGGGTGATAATCGGGAATATAGTCGTGATAGCCGTGATATAGGGCTTGTCAGTACCAAGTACATTATCGGTAAAGCGGTTTTCAGAATTTGGCCTTTAACAAAAATCGGTGTTATCAAGTAGCTCACTTGAGTTTTTTGAAAAACTTGGATTTACAAGAATCAGTAAAATCGCGGTAAAGTTTTCCTATTACCGGGAAATGAGTTATTAATTTACAGCTGACTGCTAATGGCCAATGTCAGGGCTTTTGCAATTAGCTCTTATATAAAACGAAAAAAACCAATTATAGGAGTTGCGCGTGAATATCTTAAATTGTGTAAAAACGAAATCCTTTAGACTATATAATAGTATAAAATATTATATACAATTGGATTATAATGAAAATGACAGCTTGGAAAGTATCTTTGAAAAGTATCGCGGCGCGTTGGAATTGATGAAAGGAAAAAACATTCAGATTCTTTTTGAAAAGATTTTCTGCCCCTTATCTTCCTATCACGTTGTAATCGCGAGGCGGGAGTCATTATTTGTTGAAATGAATATGGATATTCCGCCATTATCCTTTATTGAAGGAAAATCGGTGGATAATAATATCGCTGGTGTTTTATTTTGCGGCGTGATATGTTTGTCCGATGATGTGAGTGTTTCCTACTATAAAAAATATGGAAAAACATTGGGATCTGTTTATGAAAGCCCTTTTTTTCGTTATCTTTATCTTTATGGTTTACAAGCAAAAAAGGGTAGTGATGGAAAAATCAATTATCCGCAATTTAAAGAATTATTTCAGGAAATCGGAAACATTATAGTTGAAAACGGTTTTTTGCCCAAGGACATCCTTCGTACCTGGATCTATCTTGATGACATAAACAACAATTACGGATCTTTTAATCAGGCGCGCAGGGAGTATTTTGAAGAAAATAATATTCAATATTCCGCTCATGATAATGAACTACCCGCCAGTACTTGTATAGGCGGTTCTTCTTTTGATTCAAGTATTTTAATTAATCTTGTTTGCGTGGATAAAAAAACAGCATCTCCCAAAATTAAGCGTATTTATAATCAATTTCAAAATGAGGCTGAAGGTGAGGCTTATTTGTTTAGACCTACTTTTTCACGTGCTTTGCTTGTGGAGGAAGCTGAATTTTCCGAATTGCAAGTGTCCGGCACTGCTAGTATTAATGAAAAAGGCGAGACTGTGTTTTTGCAGCAGCCCTATGAGCAAATCAGGAAAACCATTCTTAATGTGGCGGATCTTTTAAAGCAGGCAAAACATGATTTTTCCGATTTTTGCGAAGCCACTTGTTTTTTTAAAAAACCGGAATATTACAATGACTATCTTGAAGTTCTTAAAGAATTGAATATTACAGGGCTTTCTGGTACTTGTGTGATCGGCGACGTTTGCCGCGATGATTTGCTTTTTGAATTTGATGGCGTATCCATAAAAAAAAGGGAGAATCATCGTCCTTGATTTTCGCTTTAATTATCTGATTTATTAAGTTTGCGCTATCAGAATTTAAAGAAAATACTGTCTTTATAGAGCTAAAGTTTTAAGATAGAATATTATATAAAAAAAATTGTTTTAGGATGTTGAATAGCTTTGGCTTGTGAAATACAATTATGGTCTAAAGAGAAACCCTCTCTGGAGGGCTAGATAATAGGCTGAAGAATACCAATAGAGTACAGCTATATTGCAATATGATACCGATTCAGAGAGTCAGCGCTTCATGATCCTGTTTAGTATCAAAATGGGATTATTTCGCAAAAGGCTTTAAGGAAAAAATATGGTTTATTTTTTTCACATTTACACTATAAATAAGGAAAGCGGTTAATATGAACATGATTATAAAAATATTTGAGTTTTTCAGATCAATGAAGCTGGCTATTGTCTTGATTGTTTATATGGTGATATCCTCGATAATCGCAACTTTTATACCACAAGGTTTGGATTTATCCTATTATCTTGCCAATTATCATCATTTAGTCGCCTCACTGATTCTGTTGTTTCAATTCAATCAATTTTTTTATTCTCCTAGCTTTCTTATACCAGCTGGCTTGTTTTTTGTGAATATCTGCTGCTGCAGTTTTTACCGTGTTTACTATCGTTATAAAAATAAATTGAAAAAGAAATTCGGTCCTGATCTTGTGCACATTGGAATTATTTTGTTGCTGATTGGTGGTCTTTATTCTTCATTCAGCCGCGAGGAAAGTCTTGCTTTTCTTGACAAAGGCGAGAGCTATAATCTTAAAAGAGGATATCAAATTGTGTTAAAGGATTTTTCAATAGAAAATTATGAAGATGGCCGTGTAAAAAAGTGGATTTCTCAGCTGGATATTCAGCGCTACGGCGAGTTTTATAAAGAGAGCCGAATTTTAGTCAACCAACCGGCCTCTTTCGGAGGCTATAATATATACCAGATGTCCTATCGAAAAACATTGAATGTCCTGGTGATTGATTCTCAAGGAAAGGAATTGCTTCTTAATGAAGGAGGTGTTTTGCCTCTTGATGATACCATTTTTATGCTGAGCGATATTGTGATTGATGAGCCGACGGGTTTGAATCATGCTGTTTTTGATGAGTTTGTTAATCGTAAAAGTACTGGCCGTCGTTTTAAAGTCAATATTGGCGAGTCTGTTGCTAATTATCATATAAAATCAGCAGATTCTGATTTTGTGTCAGGTTTAGGTATTGTGGAGGACAGGAGTTCTCCATTGATTTTGATTGCCATGATATTTGTTATTATTGGCCTTGTATTGATATATTCCAGGGAGATAATTAAAGGAGAAGTAAAATGACCTTTTCAACCATTGCTTTTTTTATTTTATTGGGTTCTATGATTGCCCAGATTGTTAATTTATTGATAGAGCGGAAAATTTTTATTTTTATCAGCATGGTATTTATGGCTTTGAGCGCCATTTTGCTACTCATTGATTTTGTCACACGAAGTATTACCATGAACTTTGTTTCCTTGACGAATTTGTATGAGTCCTTGATCTTTTATTCGGCTGTTACACTTATCATTGTTTTTGTGTACACTTTATTGGCTGGGAAAAAAGCCCTTCAGCCTATAATTTTTGGCACTACCATGATTGCTTTTGCCTTGTTGTCTTTGGCCTCATCGCCTATTGTTCCCAAGGAAATTAATCCGCCGATTCCGGCTCTTCAATCCTACTGGCTTGTCCTGCATGTTTCTTTCGCTTTTATCGGAGAGGCTTTTTTTGCATTAAGTTTTGTAACCTCCATTTTCTATCTGCTAGCACGCGATGAAGTTAAAAAAAAGGAGTTTGAAAAACTCACAATAAAGTCCATTAGCATCGGCTATCCCATATTCACAGCAGGTGCTATCCTGTTTGGCGCTATTTGGGCTTATTATGCCTGGGGGCGTTTTTGGGGCTGGGATCCAAAAGAGACCTGGGCCTTGATTACCTGGTTTACCTATACGCTTTTTTTACACCTTCGATTAATTAAAAAGGCACAGGGCAAGGTCGCTATGATAATTTCGATTATTGGTTTTTTGTTTACCTTGTTCACTTTTTTTGGTGTTAATTATTTACTTTCCGGTTTGCATAGTTACACTTAAACGAGAGCTAAGCTTTTTTTAGCTTATTGTGGTGGAACTTTCCGTAACATTTTTTGTCATGGTGGTCATTAACCGGCAACAAGAGTTTTTTGGCTGACACGCGTCAGGGATTGTAAGGGCAGTTCATGTTTTTTTCAAAAAACATGAACTGAAATCCTGTGGCGCTATAACAAGCGCCACAGGATTTCGAAGCGAAGCGGAGCCCTGGAAAGCCCGGCCCTGATTTTTAAGCTTCAGCGGGAGCTTAAGCTTAAAAATCAGGGAGACGCCCTGAAAAATAATCAAAAAATGCTTTAACCCCAGTTTCCGCGCTACAATTCACTCTGTAATGTGGGTAGAAAAATTCCTGAATAGGTTAAAAGGGCTAAAAAATTGGGGGTGGGAACAGGGTTTTCAGTTATTTTTAGGGATTTTTGCATTGCGCCTTTTGTTCCTGTTCTGTTAGAATAGCTTATGGAAAAATATGAATATCTTTTTGCCGGAAACGGTTTGAGCGGGCTGACCCTTGCCTATGATATTATTAGTAATCCTTTACTGAGCGGCAGGCTTTTGATGGTCGATAGACGACAAAAAAACAGAAACGACCGGACCTGGGGTTTTTGGCATCATGGAACCACAGTGTTTAATGATATTGTCTATCGAAAATGGAAGGATCTGATTTTTGCCGGGCCGAGAAGCTTTCATCATATTCATTTGCAGGATTTTTCTTATCAGGTTATTCGAGGAATTGATTTATACAATTTTCTGGCCTTAAAGCTTAAGGCTTCGGGAAGAGTGGATTTTTTAAATGCGCCTATCACGGCTATTCGCGAGGGTAAGGATTGCGCTGTGCTATGTTCCGGTGAAAATGAATATACTGGCAAATGGCTGTTTAATTCCACAAATATGAATTTTCAGGGCCATGAGCAAAAGCATAAAAAACCGCCTTTATACTTGCAGTTCAATGGATGGACGATCAAACCTGATAAGCCGGTAAATACCGATTGTTTAACTTTTATGGATTTCAGAACCCCCCAAAAACGAGGTGTCCGTTTTTTTTACATGGTTCCCTATAAACCGGATCGTCTTTTGATTGAATACACAGCCTTTTTAGCGCCAAAGAAATTATACAAAGACCATAAATCACCCATGGAGCGTTATATTAAAGATGTTATGGGTATAGAATCATTTGAAATTCTTGAAGAAGAAAGAGGTTGTTTGCCCTTGTTTACTTCCATTAAAAAGCGGCGGCAGGGAAGCCGTGTTCTTTGTATTGGGAATGCCGCGGGGCATCTCAAGGCCACAACCGGTTATTCCTTTAAGCGTATCCAGGAAGACAGCCTTAACATTGTTCGTTCCTTGGTGGAGTATAAGCACCCCTTTCGAATACCAGGGCCTTCGCGTTTTTACAGTTTTGTGGACCGTGTCATGGTTCTGGTGATGACGCGTTTTGGTCATACCATTCATCGCATTTTTGACCTGCTTTTTAAAAAGAATTCCGTTAACAGGATTTTAAATTTTCTTGATGAAACAGCTTCTTTGCCGGAATGCCTTGAGATTATGCAAAGCCTGCCGGCTCATTATTTTTACCGCGCTATTTTTTCTGAGATGGGTTTTATGGGTAAAAAATGATAAGTCTTTTTTGCTATCTTTAATAATTTGAGGCATTTTGACACAGTTAGCTGAGGTATAATGACTCATTTGTGAAAAATGACTCGAGTTAACATAAGGTCGATCACAGGCCCATGGATTGAGCCCCTGGTTCTTATCTTTTATTTTCTTTTAAGATAATAAAATAAAAATTTTCTATATATATATACTCGGCTTGGCATATTCCTTGCATTATTATTTCTGTATTTATGAAATAATTTTAGGAGGAATGAATATGAACCTTATTAACTACAAACCAAGAACCAAAGCATTAGGAGCCTGGGATTTTGATTCCATTTTTGACAATTTCTTCACTGATGAGCTTTTTTCCCCTGGAGTGAAATCACCAAAGGTAGATGTACGTGAAGAGGAAAAAGCCTATATTATAGAAGCTGAACTTCCAGGCTTGTCTGAAAAAGATGTGGATGTGACAGTTGAAAATGATGTTCTTACAATTTCATCGGTCAAAACGGATGAAAAGCAAGAAACGAAAAAGGATTATCTGATTCGTGAAAGGCGAAGCCAGTCATTTAGTCGAAGCTTTGCCCTGCCACAGGATGTGGACAGAGACAAAATTGAGGCCAAGTTTAAAAACGGGCTTCTTGTACTGAGTCTTCATAAAAACCCAAAGGCTTTGCCAAAGCAAATCGAGGTGAAGTCTAACTAATCCCTTATTTCCCAATTAAAGGCCGCCCTTTTTAAGGGCGGTTTTTTTTTAGCCCCGGCAGGGCGAAGAATATGGCCACTGGTAATTTGGAATGTTGGATGTAAAAACATCCTGTTGAATCGATTATTTTTTGTTTTACCGACTAGAGTGGGCTCGGCAAGATCTCATTGTAAGAGCAATTTGGAATGTATAGTCCTGATGAAAAAAAACGGAAGTTCAATATTAATTTCATGTTCGAAGAACTCTTTATTGGTGAAGTTGGCCCCTCATCCCTCTTGAAGAGATGCGCTTTAATCAATATAGTGAAGCCTTAGGATTAATTTATGGGAGGCGCTTTGCGGGATAAGAAAACAATGGTCAACATGGTCGCGCTAATTGTCATTATACTTTTTTCGATTTTAATGATGTTTTTGTTTTTTTTTACTGATACATCAATGGTTGTTTCGGGTTCCATGAACCCCTTGCTGCAACATGGTGATCGTTGCCTTAGTCTTAGATTGTCTTTTGGTGAGGCTTGGACTAGTGGTTTGCCATTTCCCTTGAAACGCAAGGATGTGGTAATCATCAGCGATTCAAAGTACGGCGCAAAATTGTTCAAGCGCGTTATCGGATTGCCAGGTGAAACCCTTGAGCTGAAGGGTAATCAGGTGTTGATAGACGGCCGTATTCTGGAAGAACCCTACGCGCTTGTGGACAAAAATTACAATCCACGAGTTTTTCAAATACCAATGGGAAAAGTCATGGTGTTAGGAGATAATCGCTCTCACAGCCGGGACAGCAGGGAATTCGGTTTGGTGGATATTCATCATATAAATGGGAAAGTTTTATTGCGTTTTTATCCCATCGATCGGCTTCGTTTTTTTAGCCTCTTTTAGATCCATTTTTAAAACACCTTCTGAGGTTTTTTAAGCTTTATCCAGCGAAGCGCTATTGCAAAATAACTGAAATATTGATAATCTGATCAATCATGAAAGACAGGGAAATTATTCAATTTATTGAGAAAACCAAAGCTATTGCCATTCTGCGTTCATCATCAGCTGATCATGTGAAGGAAACAGCTCAAGCCATTATTCGGGGTGGTTTGCCTTTGGTTGAAGTCAGTATAACAACACCCGGCGCTCTGGATGTCATATACGCCTTGCGTCTGGAAAATCCCGATGCTGTTATTGGCGCGGGTACGGTAAACACGGTTGAAGATGTCCGGTGTGTGCTGGAGGCAGGAGCCATGTTTGTGTTTTCACCGGTGTATAACCCTGAGATGATAAATTACTGTGTGCAACATAATATAGTTTGCATTCCAGGGGTTTTCACGCCCAGTGAAGTTTTCGCGGCAACCCAGCAAGGTGCCCATTTTGTGAAACTATTTCCAGCTTCCATTGGCGGGCCCGACTATGTCAAGGCGATTATGGCCCCTCTGCCCAAAAGCCGCATTATTGCTGTGGGTGGGGTAACCCTGGATAATCTTCATGCTTTTTATTCAGCCGGCGCCCTGGCTGTGGGAATAGCCTCCTGTCTTTTTTCCAAGGACGACATCCTGGCTGGTAATTTTACCCGTATCAGTGATAATACCAAAAAATTTGTTGCTATTGTCAACTCCTTATCCTGATAACAGCTTGCACTAAACATGCAGCTACCATTGTAGCGGTAGCCCTAGATCAGGTTTTTTGTTTTATCTCCTGAAAAATATTTATCACTCCCACCTTGTTATAGTATCAATTTTATAGCTATTCTATAGGATTGTTATCTTTGGGAGTGTGCCTGAACCATGCTTCTGAATAACCTAAAAGCGACTCGACAGAAAGGGCCTCTGGCCGGGCTTTCCTCTATTTTGCCTTTTCCCTTTGACTCCTTATTTATTTTGCTTAAAACCCACTTTCCGCGCTAAAATATTAATTTCTTATATTATAGAGAAATAGAAAAGGGCATTTTGCAAATCGCAAATTCTTAACAAAGCAAATTGTAAAAGACCTGACATTTGCAATTTGCCGGCAACTGTAAAATAATAACTTGTTATCCGATAGTTTGAAAACTTATACGAATTATAATGATTCTTGAAAAAACTTTGTTTTGCAAGAGCCTCAGATCTAAATAATGTAATAAATTACCTAAATTCACTGCGGAATGTGGGTTAAAATTCGAAACAGGAAATACGGGTTTTTGTCGTATTTTTAAAGCAAGCTGAAATTGGGGGCAAAGCCGATGTGTGGATAAAAAAAGCCCTGATTTGATCAGGGCCGTGATTTTTAATTCGATTTTATTGCTTATTCTTTGAAGGATTCGATAATACCAACATAAAGCTGGGCGATCAGTAAAGAATCGATGATATTGATAGCTAAATCTTCATTTACATCAGCATATTCGGAGTGGAAATTTTCAACAGGAATCGCGACATAGTGCTGGGCGATTATCAAGGAATCAACAACATTGATATTGCCGTCAATATTGACATCCCCCATTTCACCTTTGTTTTCGATGGAGTTTACAACCTTTACAAGTTCAATGCCCTCTCCTGTTCCCAGATTTCGGGAGTACTCCTTGTCTGTGCTGTTGTTCCAGTGTTCATGAACACCCAGACTTTTCAACGGCGTGCCATCATCTTCCGGATCATAGATGGTTCCTGATGGAGGATTATCGGCCAGTGCTGCTTCATGAAGGTAGTTGTCGCCATTGTCCCAGAGTTCGAACTCAGCGTTAAGAAAGTCCAGACCAACCGAATCGATGGCCACAAAATCCTGGGACATGAAAATACTGGATGGCCAGTCATTCCCAAAGCTGCTCCATTTAACCGGCGCGTCCAAAACTCCGGGAGATGCCCAAAGACCATCAATAATGTAAAGCATGGTTTTGGCTCCGATTTTTTCGTGACCCGCGAGGTCTACCAAGTTATTGTATGTTCCCATACCGTTGATATAATCATTAATTCCGTAATGGACATCGCGACAGTTTTTGATGCTGCCGTAATGATTTTTGCCCGTAAGGGTGACAGCTGTTTCATGTTCATGTTTCTTTAGCAAAGCGAAATTGATCAAATAATCGGCGTCCCAAACAACTTTAGCTACTCTTCGGGTATCAGCATTAGTGACTACAACACCGTCAGAATAAACAATGCCTTCATTAACCCATTGAACAGCCTTGACTGGCCCCCAGGGTGTAATTGATTGAAAAATGATGTCAGGATAAACATCGTGAACCGGATTCACCACATAGTCGCCAATTGAACCAACGCCGCCGTCATAGATCGTGATATCCCTTTCTTCAACACCGAAGCCCACAAGGGTTGTAACCAGGGCCAGCAGTGATTCACCATCAATATCGATGTAATTGTTGTTTTTTCTCTGGTTATAGGTGTTTACCGTATTTATTTTAATGGCGATTTTTTCTCCGGGAGTGTAACCAATGTCACCGCGATTGTGTGACTGGTTGAAAAAATGAAAGATTGAGGCCCAGGCTTCATCGGTTGTTTTGGTTCCGGTTAATGCGAGAAGTGAATCCTTGATCATGGAATCAACAACCAATTGATTTGTGTTGCCCTTTTGCCACCAGTTGCCAATAACAGTTTCTTCTGTTGCAAGAGGGTTATAAGCCCAGGTAACACGTCCGGGAAATTTTCCCTTGGCTTCTCCAATGGGAGTGTTGGGGTTGTCAGAGGGATTCCAGTCGGCGTACACCGGTTTTTGATCTGTAAGATAAGATTCAACTGTTAAGGCTGTTATTGTTCCGATAAAAAGAACAAAAATTGCTAAAAGAGTTGTTCCTAAGGGTTTGGAAAATGTGTTTATCCATTTTTTCAGATTTTTAAAAATGGTAACAGAAGCGATGACTCCGCTCAAATAAGCGAGAAAGGACAGTCCCACGGACAGAGCGATTCGTTGGCAAGGATAGGCAGCCCGGCTTGCTTTTGGCAGTGTTCTGACCAAAAACCATATTAAGGCAGCCAGCCCAATTACTGGAAATAACAAGAAATGGATTTGTTTCGGATCTTTTAGCGCGACAATTCTTCCGGATTTTGGGCAGGTTTTAAAATATTTTGTCAGCCAAATCCGAAAATTCCCCTTTGACAACATTTTTAACTCCTTTTTGATCTTTAATTTTAATTAATTATATATTTTTCCTCTATTGGGCACAATATATGAAGAATATATATTTTATTATTGCTAAAAATCATATTTAAATTTTAAACCAGACCGGTTTAATCCATAATTGTAAGGAAAATTTGTCAACAGCGGAAATGACTGACACATGGCTCTCCTATTTTTCTGCTATGCCTGTATCCTTGTAATGACCTTTATTTCTATAATGGTTTTTTCTGATTTTTCTTGAATATCATTTTTGTCTTTTTATCCCTATTTTATTATAGTATCATGTGGCCATTATTAAGTCAAGATTTTGTTTTGTGCCAATTAAATTTCAAGTAACACCGGTTAGGTCACAAATTATTCACCAAAGTTTCATTCTGTTTCTGATGGTTCAAAAAGCCTTTTTCTGTTGCTCAGTAAGATGAGTTTTTTCAATTCTTCTTCATTTGCGGCCTTGAGCCATTTTTTTTCAAAACCCTTGTTATGAATAATCGAAGTGATGGACGCGATGGTTCGTAAATGAAGCACTCTTTTTTCAGCGTTTTCCCAAGAATAAAAATAATCTTTGCCACGATTCTGTTTTTCGGTGAACCTTAGGCCTTCTTTGCACCTGGCGATCAGGAGAAACCTTTTGTCCTGACCATGAATAATGATATGGGCTATGGCCAGGGTTGATGAGAGGGCTGTGTTTGACTCTTTTTAACGCTCAATAAAGCGTTTCATTATCTATTTTCCCGAATTATTTTCATACATACAAGCTACAAAAAGAAAACAGTTTCTGTAAATTACCCTAGACTATGTCAGCTCCGCCGGATTCTTCAATATTGTGGTTAATTCCTTCGCGCTTGTTACAGCTGTCAGCGAACCGTTCTTTAGCACGTCGCGGATTCGGGAGACAATCATGGACAGGATTTTCAGATGCTTCTCCGGAGGATGGTCTTCTGGTCCCAGAAGAACAAGCAGTATCGTGGTTTGTACATGGAAATCTCTTATTTGCCAACCCTCTTCTGAGTGGCAAACAGCAAGAAGTGTCGGATTAACATCCTTGAAACGGGCATGAAGCAAAACAATTCCGGGCGCAAGCTCGATGGGGTAAGTACGGGCGGCTCTAGCCAGAATGGCAGCCGCTTTAATGGCCATTTTCTTTCTAGCTGGGAATACCTCAGCTGTCACAGATTGAATGGCAGACTCTATGCTTCTTCCGGGTTTTATTTCATGAGAAAACAATAGAGGAAAACTGTTATCTTCTTCGTATTGTTCTTTGCCGTATATAATCTCTTCATGCTCCGGCAGAGAGTGATAACAAACAGCGATATCTATTTGTGGATACCTCGCCGAAGCTTGTTCCCACAGATTATCATAGGCGGGAGACCACATTTCACAAGACCGGCGATAGGCTGGAATTATCAGAAAATCGTCTGGATTCAACCCGTTCAGTATGGTGTGCCAAAGTTCACGCCAGGTATTGTGGTTGAAAGTTGTCAGCTTTGTGTCGGGTTTTGCCTTTTGCGCCGCGGGAAAAAGAATGTTCCCGTCCTCACCGCAGGCATGGAGCATGATTTCCGCGCCGATGCTTTTACTCAGATGTTTCACATCCTTTATAAATTCATGTATGTCGCGCCGTCTGGCCGCGAAGGGAAGCAGTGGAACCACGACTCGTTTCGTTGTATTAAGCTGCCTGACGACCTTAACAAACATCAATCTGGATGGGTTGTATTCGGCCAGATGCTGCATGGGGCTTCCGAACATCCGGATACTGGCTTTTTTATCTGGTTTCCATTCCGACAAGACAAGACTGGCGCGGAGTTCCCTGGCCGCGTTTATTATACCATCGGCGAAATTGGAGGAAATACGCAATTCAGGTTTGGCGGTAAAATCAGCTGCTATAGCGTGGGTAAGGCAATCGCTGAGCAATTTCTCCCGTTCGAGGATTGTAGTGTCAAGGTCTTTCTGATCCAGCGCGATGGATAAAGGAAAAATCCCTCCCGGCCTGGAAGAACTGCGCAGCATGATGGCTAGATCGGTCAGCCAGATCGCGCTGCGCGGGTCGGAAACCTCTACAACAAAGCGCTGTTCGTAATTGCTCCGCTCCACCGGTGCAGGAGCATCGGTTGTCATTTTTCTGCCGAAACGGTCCACAAAGGTAAACCCGAGCGGGCATGTTACCAGCACCATCAGTATCGCCCCGTTCAGCACAATTGAATCGAATATCTTCAGCTCATACCCGACAACTACCGCGGCCAGTGTTGCTGCTGCTTGCACAACAGAGAGACCGAACATGACACGGGCCGAGTTTTTGTCATATTTAAAGATCAAACGGGTGATTGTCACAGCCATATATTTGGTTATTATGACAGCGGCGACCATCAATCCGCCGACAATCCAGTTTTTTATGTCAGTTAACATTGCCAGGGGGTCGACCAGCATTCCGACAGAAATAAGAAAAAATGGAATAAAGAGGGTGTTTCCGGCGAATTGCACCCGGTTCATGAGGGGACTGTTTTCCGGGATAAGGCGATTAAAGGCCGCTCCAACCAGAAAAGCGCCGATAATAGGTTCCATTTTCGCAAAATAAGAGAGATAGGAGAACAGACACATCATGAACAGCACAAAAAGAAACTGCGCGTACCCCTGTTCGCCGAAATTCCTAAAAAACCAGCGGGCAATAACCGGGACTATTTTCGCGATAATCAGGACAAGCAAAGCCAGCCCGATTCCGATGGTGAGCCAGAATTCCGCTCCCATCATTGTTTCTTTAGAGGAATCGGCAATGATTGCCAGAACCAGAAGCGCCAATGTATCGGTAATGATCGTGGCGCCAACTGTAATAGCAACTGGTTCGCTCCGGGAAATGCCGAAACGGCTTGTAATGGGATAGGCAAGCAGGGTATGGGAGGCGAACATACTCGCAAGCAGCAGGGAAGCAGTCCAGTTGAACCCCAAAAGATAATAGCCCATCAAAGTGCCCAGGATTTGCGGAAACAAAAAGGTCATTAGACCAAAGAAAATGCTTCGTTTGTAACTCCGGGAAAAACGGTATAGATCGATCTCCAGCCCTGCAAGAAACATGATATATAATTTCCCGACAGCTCCGAGAAGCACAACTCCAGTATTCTGCTCAATGATATTTAAACCCTTTGGCCCTATTAATATGCCGAAGGCGATAAGCAGAACAAGATCTGGAATACGGAATTTCCTGTAGAGAACCGGAGAAATAAGAATGATTGCGGCCAATATAGCAAAAACAAGAATCGGGTCTGTTAACGGGAACATGATTCCTCCTTAGGCAACAATAGTAATAGGATAGCGCGGTTTGGACAAGAAAAAACGGAAGCGCCGCAGCTAGTGATTCGCCTCTCACCAATCTGTTTCCAGCATCTTTTGCATTCAGGGGAAAAAGTGTTTTGCTTGAGGCGAACACCCTCATTTACATACCGAAGAAATCCGCTTCTCCGAATGTGGGGAAAACCATATTTTTCACCGCTTGCGTTTACTTTATAACAATATGACAAAGGGTGCCATAAAAATATTCACAGAAATCCGCGATTTTTTCCGCGTGTTTATAAAGCCTGAAGAATAGACCTTTCCGTATAACCCGCCAAATAAAGAAAAATTGATTCAGCTTGTTTGGAATAAACCCGGGCCGCGATTTTCTGGTTTTCACAGGATGACACAGGATTTTTTCAGTTTCAAAGGCTTTTTCGGAGTTCGCGCGTTAGGGATTGGAGTGACAGAAAGCCATTTTTTCAAAAATGGCTTTCTGAAACCCGGAGCCTGCCCCAACAGGCAGGCAAAGGCTTTCGGAGCAAAGCGGAGTCACGCAAAGCCCGGCCTGAAAGCCCCTGGGCTTAGCAGGAAACGCCTGAAAAACTTCCAGTAGAACAATGTTATTGATAATTTACGATTTTAGGGATGATGTCGCAGGGCTTAATGTTTTTTATTTTTATTCGCGGCAACAGGGTCTCGCGGAAATGAACCGGGGATTTGCCTCGCGGCACTGAATGGTAAATTTTATCTTTATTCTTTTGGAAATTTATTTTATGATAGGTCGCAATAAAACCCATTAAAGCAAGGAGAAATTCAGATGAAACTTTCTAGAATAGAGTTCCAGAACCATCAGGCTGTGGAGATTAAAACCAAGGGCCTTGAAGTAAAAATTATTATTGACTGCGGGCCGCGGCTGTGTTATCTGGGCAAGCCCGGCGGTGAAAACCTTTTATTATGGAAAGAAAAGACCTATACCCGGAAAAAATGGGACCTCATGGGTGGTCATCGTGTGTGGGTGTCAAGACCCCTTGCCGATGAGAACGAGGAAACCTATCAGCTTCAGAATGAACCCTGTGAGGTGAAGCAGCTCGAAGATGGTTGGGAAATATTAACACCGATAAATCCTGAATTTGAAACCCAGAAGGGGCTTCGGGTCAGAGTGCTGGCCGATGATAAACTTGAGGTGGATAATTACCTGATCAATCGTGGCAAGATGCTCTACAGCGGGGGAGTCTGGGCGCTCACTTGTACTGTACCCGGCAAGAAAACGCTTTACGCCATTCCCCTGGGCGCGGATAATATGTGGGACTATTGTAAAGTGGTTATGTTCCGGAGTTGGGAGACTCACAGCGGCGCTTATAATGATGATCAGTTTTCCTACACCGAGGACATGATGCTCTTACAATCCAAGGGCCGTGAAAACAAGCGCATGATTCAGGCTGACCGGGGCATCATGGCCATGAATGACCCTGAAAGGAATATCATGTTCGCCAAAAAAGTCGATTATATACGTTCTTTACAGTATCCGCAGGATTGTAACCTCGCGGTTTATACCGGGCCCGATAGTTTTATGGTTGAAATGGAAACCATGGGCCCTGAGGAAACCGTGAAGCCCGGTGAAACCATTCATAATGTGGAAACCTGGGTGTTAAAGGATGCCTTAAAGGATTTGACTGTGAAAGCGCTTGAGAATTGTTTTTAAAGCGTTTTTAGTTTTAAATTAATGATATCAACCCTGGTGCGGTGTTTGTTCCATAGCCTCAGGATAGGAAATTGTTGTCTATGAATAGCTTCTCCAAAGCCTTTTTGGGCCTGCAGGGGAGTTGAAATATTTATTATTCGTTTAAGGCAACAATTTCCGCTTCTCATGCTTCGGGGGTTTTTTATCAGAAAATTATTATTCTTGGGTTTCTTACAAAACTGCGGTTTCGCGATAATCAAAAAAATCGTGGATAGCTTATCTTAATGTTGGATAATCACTTGTTAATTTACAGCTCCCTGCTAATTGCAAAAGGCTTGACATTTGTTGTTAGCTCTTTTGTTGTTCATTATAAAGCTTCTCGTTTAAAATTTCTTCCAGGGGATTGAAGTTCCTATTATGTTGAGCAAAAAGGATTTGCGAGGCTGTAAACCAGGCGAAGCCAAAGGCCCACAGCATAAGGGCTTCCGCCCAGAAGGCAATGCGATAGGGCGCGAGAAAATCGATTTTTAAAAACTGGAAAAGGCCATTGGCAAATAAACAAGCAATACCTCCCAACATCAGGTATCCGCAAATTCGGTAGATCCCAACGCGTATTTGGGCTTTCTTTTGTGCCGCGCTTTGGGTGAAAGGGCCGAGGCAGAAATAACTCAAAACACAAAAAAGAAAAACAGCGGAAACATAATGAATGATGGAATTGGCATCCAGGGAAATTCCTGTTTCACAAGCTGTATTGATCGGGGTTACTGGTGATAAAGCAACGCAGATAGCGGCGATACTGGCCAGTTTACTTAGAATGGATTGTTTGAATCGGAGAATAATTCCAAGAATGCCTTTTTGCTTACCCATTGTTTCCTTGTGTCCATCATAAACCATTAAAAATGCGGATAAAATGAATAACAAGCCAACAAAAATATCCCGGCCCCCTGCGTGATAGGAATGGCTGACCGAGGGAAGCAGGCAATTTGAGCATAACTGAGTGAGGATGGGTAAAGCTATCGCGATAATACCAGTGAAAAATCTCAGCAGCCTTTGGTCAAAAAGAAGATTGGTTTGTTTGTTAGGGATATCAGCCATGTTATATTATCGGAGGTTTCTGTAAAAATTGGATAATTTTTTTGGTATTTGTTTAGCTGGTTGTTATGTTGGGCGTTTCCTGCTTTCATTTCATTACAGCAGGCCAGGCTTTCCATAACTTCGCTTCGCTTCGAAATCCTTTGGTTGCATTCGC
>JAFGWI010000043.1 GCA_016937215.1 Spirochaetales bacterium
CGCTTCGAAATCCTCGGCGCGAAAAAAGCGCGCCTGCGGGTTTTAGCAAGTCATTTTTGAAAAAATAACTTGCTATTATTACAATCCGTAACGCTAAAAATAGTGATTCCTGTTTAAGCTAAACAAATTCCACTTTTTTTAAAGCCTTTGCGGAAATTCTCATAACAAAAAGCCTTAATCAAAGAGCCTTTAAACCTTGCCGGAATTATTTTAAAAAAATTGTGATTCTAAAATTAAAGCACCCATTCTACTTTTTTAAAACCGCCATTTTTCTAATCGGAAAAATGGTTTTTCTCTGACAGCAATAGTTCTGTATTTTCCAATAAGTGACATTTTTATCAAACAGAATTTTTTAAAAAAAAGATAGGAATTCTCAGATACATTTGTAAAAAAATGATTTTTCTAAATGAATTTTTTGAGGCCCTTGCAAAACTGAGGTTTTGCGCGAATCATGAAAATTGCGAATAAGTTACCTAAGCCGGATAAGCAGTTATTAATTTTCAGCTGCCTGCTGATGACTCATTTCAGGACTTTTGCCATTAGCTCACCCATTTATGAATTATTGGATTTATAGAAAATCAGTATTTGACACAGCTTCTACTGTTTCACTTTATGCTAACAATTTAATTAAAAGCATAGCTTCATACCGGTCGCAAAAAAAAGAGCGGCCATGAGCCGCTCTTTTTTTATTTCATAAAAGTTAGTATTAGTTACATGTAAATTCGGAAATAATTCCAACATATTTCTGGGCAATCAATAATGCGTCAACAATATTGATTGAACCGTCGCCATTAACATCGCTATTTGCTGTATCAATAGATACTGGCTGTTGCACGTAGTATTGAGCGATCAATAATGAGTCAACGATATTGGTTGAGCCATCTCTATTAGCATCACCTGTTCCGCAGCCAGTTGATCCTGTAGGAGTAGGAGTCTCGCCATTTGGAGGAGTTGTGCCAGTCGCAATGTCAGGAGTAACTTCAGGAGCATTCCAAAGACCTTTCAGCATAGTTACCTTTGTCTGGTTCGGTGATCTCCAAGTTCCCCAGCCGCCAGTATTGGAAACAGGGTCATAAGCGTGATCAAAAACGCCGCCTGTGTCACCTGATTCAGGATTGATTGACCAGTAGAAAGAGTCGGTAATACCTCGTTTTGCCAGGTAAGCAAAAAAAGCTTTCTGCCACTGCAAGTCAACTGTTTTGTCCTGCAAATATTTATAGCGGTTTTGGTCACGAGTGGTGGCGCCATCGGGCCAGGTAATATTTCCACCAAATTCACCGATAGCCATACCATAACCCATTAATTTCAGGTAACCAAAGTGCTCATCCCAACCTTCTTCAAGAATGGTTGGATTAATGATGATATTACATTCATTATCACCGGCTTCATCACCTTCAAGACCTTCGCATTCAGGTTGAGAAGGATCCATGAACGATCTTTGTACAAATACGGAAGGACCGTAAGTATGAGGAGAATAAACCAGACGGTTCTTGGGCATTGAAGGAGGATTGTCACCAGCTTCATAGAAGTTTTCACCCCAGTTCGGATTTGTAAATTCTTCACCATGAGGAGTAATTTCTTTATCATCAGGATTTCCATCTTGGTTTCCATAAGTAGAACCAATACCTTGAGCAAAAACAAGAATATTGCTATTTACGGAATTGATGGCATTATAAGCTTTATCTATCATGGCAGACCATTCGGCCCAAGAGTAGTCCCAGGGCTCATTAAAAATATCAATACCAATGATATTATCAACACCCAGATCATCAGACATGCCAGCAAGGGTTTTAAGGTCGGCCAACCATTTGGATTCATTATATTCCTGAATCCTTTTTACACTGGAAGGATTATTGGTAGCGGCACAAGAACAATCTTCGCGGAGGAAGTCGTAACCGCCATCTCTGTCTTTATCAGCATAAGGAGGACGTGCATCAAGACGACCGGCTCTCCAGCCAACGTAATTGGAGCAAGAGTGGATGTCTAACATAACATACATTCCAGCTGTATCCAGTTTCTTGATAATGGTTTCAAGGGCCAAACGTGAATTCTCGATAAGAACTTCAGGCGCGTTCTTTAAAAATTCTTTTGTTGAACCTTGAGGATCCTTTGGATCCAAAGCCTGGGGAGCAAGGGGCAATCGGATGGTATTAAAACCAATGGCTTTAATATCAGCGATTGTTGTATCATAGGTTCTTCCACTTGGTGCCCAGAAAACATTACCCATGTATTGTTCCATTGGAGCGCCACTTGGGTTTGCCTGGTCGTTGGAAGGTTCGTGTCGGCCTTCAAGACCAAACCAGGAACCACCCTTGATTCGGAAAACCTGGTTATCCTTTGTGATCTGACCATACTGATTTACACGCCAAACCGGCTGTGCAAAAATAGGACTTGCTAAAAGAACAATTGCAACAAGTACTAAACTTACTGTTAAAAGTTTTTTCATTAAGTATTCCTCTCTTTTTAATTTATGTTAACTTGATTTTATTATAACCTATATTACGACACAGTAAATAGGACATTTGACTCTAATTCCCTAGGTTAAATAACTAAATTCTAATAAAGATCATTTAAAAATGTGAAACACTGTCAAATTCAAATCCATTTCTTATTATAAGTTAGCATTAAAGATTCCGTTAGAACCTGAGGCTTCGGGACTTTAAAAAACAAAAAAAGTGAATTATCTTTTTTTAATGCAATAAGTTATCAACAAATCAATCTCTGCCGGCCATCACCATCATCACTTTTTTATCTGCTCGCGTACGAAACAAATGTATAAATGAAAACTATCGATTTTTTCCTTTTTTTTCATAGGTGTATTATCCTATCCATGTTGGTGTTAAAGCCACGATCATCATCAACGACCCGAGTACAGACTATGGGAAAAAAATACCCGGTCAAACAGGAAAGCCTCTCTAAGGGCTTATGCTTTAAAAAATCTCCTGGAATGCTCAAAAATTTCGTCTTTGTTTAGCTGGTTGTTGCATTGGGCGTTTCCTGCTTTCATTTCATTCCAGCAGGCCAGGCTTTCCATAACTTCGCTTCGCTTCGAAATCCTTTGGTTGCATTCGC
>JAFGWI010000044.1 GCA_016937215.1 Spirochaetales bacterium
GCGAATGCAACCAAAGGATTTCGAAGCGAAGCGAAGTTATGGAAAGCCTGGCCTGCTGGAATGAAATGAAAGCAGGAAACGCCCAATACAACAACCAGCTAAACAAAGACAAATAATTTATACCACATATATGGATATTGTTCCTTCTAATAATCTATCAGATATAACGCAACAATTTCATGTTTTAAGATTGTGCAACAGCCTCTCTATGAAGGAGGAAAGACCTGCTGAATCAGAGCGCAAGCGTTTTTTCCTCCAAATTCCTTGTGTAAATTGATAAGCTTAAGGATCAATCAGTCACTACTGACTACCAATACTGCTATAGCTAACCGTTACAGCGATTACTCACGTTCGCATAACTGCCCGAACCAGAAACCGATACGCCTGACTCACAACAACCTGACTTAACACTACAGTTAGTCCCGTTTTCTATCCAAATACCAATATCAGAACATTCACGAATTTCTGCATTGTTCAAATGGCAATTTACACTAGGTCCTGATTGAACGATGAAAAATCCCCGGCCACAATGATCCGCATAAAGCATGTTAGTGGTAATATTATTACAGGCGTTCGCGTAACGCAAACCAGCATAACCGCTTCCCCAGCTACAGTTGTATGCATCTACTGTTTCCACAGTTCCATTACTGGATTGGTTAAACAAGACACCACATTCACCACAGTTTTTAGCAGTAACAGTTCCTTCTATGGTAAATCCGTCAATGCTGTAAGTCTCAAGACCATGAGACCCGCAATTTTCAAAATACAGGTCCTTCATGTAAACATTGTAGATCGTGTAATTCCATGGATTACTGGTCTTACTGTCGATACGCATACCAATCCAGTCAATGTCAATGGCACGAACATTTGTAAAGCTCAGGTTACTGGCTGCACTACTGCGGATACCATAGCCACCTTTAACGTTCCTAAGAGTCAAATCATGAATCTCAAACCCATCATTACCGTTGTTTGTAATACCAGAGCCTGTAAAGTTACAGGTTAAAGTATTACCATGACAATATAATTTTACATTTGTCCCCGGCACTTTGAGCGTGGTATCTAATGTTCCACTGGTTGTAACATGGACTTCACGACCACTGCCCATACAGTTATTGATCGCCGTCGACAGGCTTGAGGAACTTCCTGCTGTTGAACCATTGATTCTCCAATAATAGGTACCTCCTGAACTATATACCTCATTAGAATATGTTGAGTTAGGCGGAGGAGTTGCACTGCTTACGGTAATGGTAAAGGTAATGCTGCTCTGAGCGCCACAATCGTTTGTATAAGTGGCTGTATAATTCCCGGACTGGTTACTCTGAATATTGTTGATACTCGCTTCCCGGATAGTGGCACTGAAACCATTGGGACCACTCCACTGCCAGGACCCCCCGGTTGGAGGATGGGGGCCAAAGAGGATTGATGCCCCAGTGTTGACACTTGCACCTGTATCCTGGGCCCAGGCACCGCCGTCTATCTGGATATAAGGTGTGAGGTTTGTAGGATCGCAATTGGAAATGGGCGGATCGATCAGACCGACATATATCTGGGCCATCAGCAGGGCATCTACAATATTGATCTGCCCATCTGAATTGATATCCCCATTAGCCGCGTTGAAATTCTCAGGATCAAGCCTTACATAGTACTGGGCAGTCAACAGAGCATCAACTATGGTAATGGAATTATCACTATTTACATCACCCAATCCCTGGGCAATCAAATTCAGACTGATCAGCGCGAACAACATAAAAATTAAAAAAGCGGTTTTTTTTCTTAACATCATATTCTGTCCTTTAAATTTTATTTAAGTTTTATATTTAAGGATAACAGATTGCCCTCTCTGCGTCAAGAAAGTTGGCAGGCCCTCCAAAACATCCCCCTATTTGGCTTGGACTGGTCAATCCTGCTCCCGGCGGTCTGTGAAACATTCGCAACGCAGCGGAGCGAAGTGAAGAATCCAGTTGTCTAAAATCGTGGTGATTCGCTAATAAAGTGTTTGCGTGTATAAAATTACGAGATGATCGATGAGACAGGTTAGATTCTTTATGGTTGCAGAGGCGAGCAACAAATCGGAGATTTATGACCAGGCCCGTCGTACCTCCTCAGAATGTAACAAATACTTTACAAAACTTTTAAAACTTTCTTTCGAAAATACTGAATCAGAATTCCTTTGACTGACCGCTTTCAGTCTATCCTAATCCATTTTGAAAAGCTATTGAATTGTTGAAAGGAATTGATTGAATGGGAAAAAGATTTTATTACTAACCACTGAAGACACTGAAGGCACCTAAATTTTTAGTATTCTTTTTTGTACTGTTAACGAATAATTCAGTTTTTTCTTTATTTCATATATATAGCACTTTACATAGCAAAATAAAAATGACTCGGAAGCCCTTCTGATTTCAATCTTAAACATCTCCTCCTTCGGTGCCTTCGTCCTATTGGGTGGTTAATTTTTTCGATAAAGTATTTTGCTAAAATAAACAATCACATTATTTATAGATAACAGAAAGCAACCTGAACTCAAGTGAACAAAGAAAGGCAGCTTACTATTTTATTAAAATGGGACAACCCTGTTTAACAGAATTGACAGCCCAGGCAACACCCCCCATTAATTAAATTTCTGCTTGGAAAATCTGCTTGTTTTGGATTACACTATAGCTACATAAAAAAGGAGACGATCATGGCCAAAAAACCGGGAAGGATTTTCAAAATCCAGCTGTGGGATTGCCCCAATTGCGGCAACAAGGGAATGAATGCCCTGTTTTACAAGGAATGCACCCAATGCGGACAGGTTTTGTCCGACGATTTTCTGGGCGATTTGAATTATAATGAGCAGGTTTTTCTGGCCGAGGGTGACCCTCTCTACGAGCTGGCCATGTACGGACCCGACTGGCTCTGTTCCTGCGGACGGCGGAACTCGGGGCGCTATTCAAGCTGTGAATGCGGCGCTGAGCGGGAGACCTCTGAAAAGGGCCGGGGCCGAGTAGATAAGAACGGCAAAACCACCGGCGGCATCATCGACTGGTATCAGGATGATTCCCAGCTCAAGGCCGGAACTGTGAAAAAAAAGCCGGGGCCGGATATACGAAAAATCCTGGTGCCGATGATTGTGATCGCCCTTATTCTCGGCCTTATCGGATTGTTCCGCTTTATATCTGAAACCAAAATTGATGTGGAACTGACTGTGACCGGTCATCGGTGGGAAAGGGCGATCGACTGGGAGCGCTTTGAGCTGGTGAAGGGCGAAGCCTGGGAGGATGAGGTACCCGAAGGGGCCAGAATCACTTCCAAAAGCCGGGAAATCTTTGGCTACAAAAAAGTACAGACCGGAACGGAGATTGTCTACCGCCAGGAGACCCGAAAAGTAGAGGATGGCTACGACCTGGTTGAAAAAACCCGCCAAGTGATTGCTGGTTATGAAACCAAATACCGACAGGAACGGCAGGGCAATGGCGTGATCGAGGATGTCCCCTATCAGGAAGCGGTTTACAAAACCGAAAGCTACACGGAAAAGCTGCCCCGTTACAAAGAAATCACCGAAAGCATTCCTTACGAAGAACCGGTTTACCGGGATGACCCGATTTACAAATACAAAAATCACTATGAACTTGAAACCTGGGTAAAAATGGAGACTCTAAAAGCAGCACAAGAAAATCGCAGCCCCCTTTGGCCAAAAACCGATTTTACAGCGCCCCAAGGAGCGCCTATAATCGGCGATACTCGCATTATGGCAAAAACCGAAAGCTACCAGGTGCTTTTGACCGATGGCAATAACAAAGAATACCTGTGGAATTGCCCTCAGAACCAATGGGAAGGCTTTGAACCAGGCAGCCAGCACCAGGCCCAGAAAAACCTGGCCGGCCATCTGGTCAGCATAGAGGATCAATCCCCATCGGATTCAAGGTAAAAACGGGCAATTACCGGCAAATGATCGCTGAAACCCGAGGCGCTGCTATTCCTCCAGCCAAGGGGAAAGCCCTTCTGGCTCAGTAAAAACTCATTTTTATGCACATGAAAGCTATCTTTGATGTAGCTCAGCCCCTGGTTGTTAAAAAGCCCCTGGTTCATGAGGATTTTATCATAGGCCAGCCACTGTCCCCGGAAAACATAGGAGCCGGGATTTTTTTCCGGGGCCTCATAATAGGGATCAAAAAGGCTCTGCTGAATTTGGAAAAGGGGCGAACCCAGGCAGCCTGTGGTTAATAGCCCCTGAAAGCCATCCTTGGCCGCGAAGAGGCTTGTTTCATGTAGAATGGCCTGATGAAAAGAAACATCATCGGGGAAACGATCAAAACCCTGCTCATTAAAATCACCCAAAACCAGAATGTCCGCCAAAGGGTCTGCTCCCTGCCAATAAGCCAGGCGCCGGGTTATGATGGCCGCGGCCTCCATACGAGAGGGCTCGGTGAGCTCCTGGCCGCCGGATTTTGATTTCCAGTGATTCACAAACACCACCAGAAGCCCCTGGCCCGCCTGAATTTCCACCTCCACCACCGGCCTCACCGCCTGACCATCAAATAAGCTTAGATGATGAACATGGACACGTTTAACCGGTAACCTGGAAAGCAGGGCTGTATTCACCGCTGATGCTGGAGCAGGAACCATCACTTTCCAGGGATAATTAAAACCACCTGTTTTCAGCAAATCAATCAATGCCCGGGAATTTTCCACTTCCTGTAAAGCCAGAATATCGGGCTCCTGGGTGCTCACAGAACGCAGCACCCGAACCAGAGCCTCAAGCTTGGCTTGGTAATCCTCACCAGTCCAATGGCCCTTGCCGGGGTCATACTCCCGGTATTCTGTACCATCCAAGCGGTCGTCAAAAAGATTTTGCACATTATAGCTCATCACCAGTAATTCATTCTGCGCTTTGGGCATAACACAGCTCATTAACAGGGCGGCGACTAAAAGCAAAGCCGGCCACAAGCCCGATTTCAACACCTTGTCTTGCCGGGGGATTTTTTTTGTATTCATATTTCACCTGCTTTACACAAAGATTACACCCTTAATACACAAGAAAATTGACGCCTTGCTTTGGTTTTTTTTTGGAAAAAGGGGAATCCCTGGCTGAAAACCAGAAGAGTTCCGTAAAATCCCTATTTTACTGACTATCAGCGAATTACGGTATCACTATTCAAGACAAAAGCAGTACGCGCAATGGCTACGTGCTCAGGACAGTCTCTGGGATGAGTTTATTCTTTGTTTTGCCAATAAGATAAAGCAAGGGTTGCTCCCTTAAACACACTAAAAAAGCTTTTTTATATGATTCGGGCGTTGCCTGCCTTCACCGTAATAGGCAGTTTACCTTCCTTTAATACCTTGCAGTGGCATTTTTACATTTGAACGTTAATAAAGCAGCTTTTAAGCAGCGAAATTATCGCTCTTTACACACAGAAATGTTCAAATGTAAAAATGCGGGTTCCGGCAGGCCGGGCTTTGCAGGGCTCCGGTCTCCTCGGCGCGAAAAAACCGCGCCTGCGGGGCCAGGCAGACTGGTTTTGAAAAACCAGTCTGCCTCCCTTCCAATCCCTAACGCTCTAAACCCGGAAAATGACAAGCAAGACCTGTTGGAGTTTTTCCAAAATTTTAGCCGCGAATCGCCTAAAAATATTGACCCTTATAATAGATAAACATACAATCAAAGCTCCGGAGGAATAAATGAAAAGCAATTCACTTGGATTTACTAAATTGCCCTACGGCGGCGACTGGAACCCTGAACAATGGGACCCCTCTGTCTGGAAAGAGGATGTCGCCCTTTTTAAACAGGCTGGTATTGATTTGCTGAGTATCAACATCTTTTCATGGACATTGAACCAACCCGATGAAAAATCCTGGAATTTCAGCTGGCTCGATGATGTGATTGCCCTGTTGAAAAAAAACAAGATGAGGGTCTGTCTGGGAACATCCACCGCCGCCCATCCTGCCTGGATGGCAAGCAAATATCCTGATATTCTCAGGGTGGATTTTCAAGGCCGCAAAAGAAAATACGGCGATCGTCATAACTCCTGCCCCTCAAGCCCGGCTTACCGAAAATTCGCGCCTCAAATGGCCGGCAAACTGGCTGAACGTTACAAAAATGAGGAAGCCATTGCCCTGTGGCATGTGTCCAATGAATTTGGCGGTGAGTGCTATTGTGAAAATTGTGAAAAACGATTTCGGGAATGGCTAAAAAAGCGTTATGGCAGCATTGAGTCGCTAAACACAGCCTGGAACACCCGTTTCTGGAGCCAGTCCTACACTGCCTGGGATCAGATTGTGGCCCCCAATCAATTAACAGTTCATTGGGAAACCACCAGCACCTCCCATCAATCGCTGGTTCTGGATTACACCCGCTTTAACTCCGAAAATCTGCTGGACTGTTATAAACTGGAGCGCGATGCCATAAAAACCATTATTCCCGAAGCCATTGTGACCACCAATTTTATGTCATCCTACCGGCCATTGAATTATAGGGACTGGGCTACAGAAATGGACATAATCGCCTGGGACAATTACCCCTTTCCAGAACATCAACCCTCCTACACTGCCATGATGCATGCCCTGATACGGAGTCTGAAGCAAGGTGAACCCTTTATGCTCATGGAACAAACCCCTAGCCAGACCAACTGGCAGCCTTATAATCAATTGAAACGGCCCGGGGTAATGCGTTTGATGAGCTACCAGGCTGTTGCCCAGGGAGCCGACGCGGTGATGTTTTTTCAAATGCGGCGTTCCCGTGGAGCCTGTGAAAAATTTCATGGCGCTGTAATCGAACATTCCGGCCGCTCTGATACCCGGGTTTTTCTGGAAGTCGCTGATTTAGGAAAAGAGCTTCAGGATCTTAAAAACAGCTTTATGGGCGCTACTATGCCGGCAGAAATTGGTCTCTGGTTTGAATGGGAGAGCCGATGGGCCGTGGAAAATTCCATGGGGCCTTCATGCGCGCTGGATTATGTGGCGGAAACCTACAAATACTACCGGCCTTTTAATGAAATGGGCTATATGATAGACCTGATCGGGCCGGATACCAACCTGAGCCAGTATAAACTAATCCTTGCTCCGCTATTATATATGATTCACCCTGGCGTGGCTGAAAAACTCTCAGCCTTTGTTGAACAGGGCGGAACCCTGGTCACCGGTTTTATGAGCGGTGTGGCCGATGTGAACGACAGGGTTTTTCCAGGAGGTGCCCCTGGCCCTTTAAAAGAGATTTTGGGCCTGTGGTCTGAAGAAATCGACGCGCTAGCGCCTGAACATAGCAATTCTATTGTTTTTTATGATGAAGCAGGGCCTTTAAAAGGCGAGTACCAATGCAATCTGTTGTTTGATCTGGTTCGTGTGGAAACAGCTGAAGAAGTGGCTGTTTACGGTGATGATTTTTATCTGGGACGCGCGGTAGTGACACGGAACAGCTTTGGCAAGGGAAAGGCCTGGTATGTGGCCTCAAGTCCGGATAACACTTTCATGAAGGATTTCGCCTGTCACCTGGCAGCTCAAAGCGGAGTCAAAGCATTACTAAAAAATCTCCCCTTGGGGATTGAGGTAAGCCGGCGAACCAGTGAAAAAGGCGAGGAGTTCTATTTTATCCTGAACCATAAGGAGACACAGGTGAAGCTGGAACTGGACGACCTTGAACTGCAAAACCTCTTGACCGGCCAACGCCATTCAGGGGCTCTGAAGATTTTACCAAAGGATGTGGTGATTGGCCGCAAATTGACTGGCCTGGGAACAGAATAATTTGTTGTTAAGGCGTTAGGGGATTGGAGCGCCAGGGGGGTTGTCCAAAAAGTCAAAAATAACAAAAAAATAGTGTCTATTTTTTTCGGAAAATCAAAAAAACACACTATATATGGATTCAAAACAAA
>JAFGWI010000045.1 GCA_016937215.1 Spirochaetales bacterium
GCGAATGCAACCAAAGGATTTCGAAGCAAAGCGGAGTTATGGAAAGCCTGGCCTGCTGTAATGAAATGAAAGCAGGAAACGCCCAACATAACAACCAGTTAAACAAATACAACGGATTTTTTAAGCTTTGAACCTGATAAACCCGGCTACAAGTTGTTTTTCAGATTCCATCCTGTTATGTTGCTTGTTATAAAAAACCCCCGACCTCATGTAAGAGACGGGGGCCAATCAGGTAATAATCAATAACTATTCCCAGTCTGAAAAGTCCTGCATTATATTGGTTGCTTTCCAGCTGGCGATTTCAAAGACATAATCATTATCACTGGCAATAGCAGTGTAACGACTGTCCTTTTCGTCAAAAAAACGAAGGGTGTAATCCTTGGTGCCTTTGAGAGTAATGGTATAACTGGCATCAGCGGGATTATAATCTGTCACTTTTTTGTCTTCAAGATAATTTTCGCAATTTAAATTCGACATGCTTTGAATAATTTGAGTTCTGACAGTGTTTTCATCAACAGCTTTATTGCTCTTGTTTGATATCCACTCTGTGATTTCTGTTTCCTCTTCAGAGCCTTCAGGTTTTTCTTTACGAATATTTTTAGTCAGGGTCACCGATTTTCCGCCCTTTTCAAGAAGAACTTCGTTAATCGAATCACTCTGGAAGTTGAAAATTGTCTTGTCGCGCATTTCGTCAGAGCTTTGGTCATAGCTAACTCGGAGATTCCCTTTGGCTGTCCAAACCTTAAGATCATTAGCCAATAAAACATAGCTATGGGAGGTTGTGCTGCTGGATTTTCCAACAGCAAACTGACGAGCCAAGTCATCTCCGCTATAGATAGTCACAAGGATTTTTTTGTTATCGTCAAGTTCGTAAGGTGTGTAGGATCCTTTGTCTGAAATAAATTCCATGATCTCTAGGCCCGCTGCATTATTCACCAGCGATTTGACTGTGTCCTGATTTGCCGGATAGCCCTGAGGCATTATCAACCACTTGTTTTGACTATCCTTTTCAAGTTCAATTTTTTCATTGTTTTTTTCAATTATCACCTTCGTGATTTTACTGCTATCCAGTTTTGTTAAGCGCGGTACACTGTAATTAACCTGCCCTGTGGGACGAAAAATGATCAACAGGATAAGACCGAGAATAACGGCGCCCAAAATAATAAAGGTTTTCATGTTTTTCATCATTTACTCCTTGGTGTTATTCTTTTTCGGAAAATTCTTTTTGAATCAAGAGTTTTCTGGCTTTAATACGCATAATCACCAAAGCTCCGATCACAGCGACTAATAATATCAGGCCAATGATATTAAAATAGCGTATGAATTCCTTGTAAGCTGGCGCGATTTCCTTTAATGGCCGGTCTACCTGTTGTTTTGTTCTCATGGCTGCGATATTTTCCTGACCAGCCACGTAATCGATGAGATTTCTGACCATATTCCAGGTTTGTTGACGAGGCCCCTGATTTGAGCTGGTGTTGGTGTTTACGATATTCATGTCAGTTAACATCTTGCTGGATCCGACCAAAATAATCCGACCGGGACTAATGGATTCCTCGATCATTTTATCGTCAAAGGCCGCGTCCTTAAAGAGAGGATTACTCTGCTCTGATTCTTCTTCTGTTGCTTCTGTATTTTGAGGTTTGACAGGTATGTCCTTGCCTTTAAAGTAGCTTGAAAACTTACCTTCAAGGGAAACAGCCAGAGCATAGCTTTTCATTTCATCCTCCTGGGGAAGAATGGTTTGCAGGGGGTTCAGCTGGATGTTGTCCGACTCGGTCCAGCTTTCTTCAGAGCTGGAGAAAAGGACTTTGGCAATCAGACCCTGTTCCTTGATTTTATCATCCAGCAAGGTGATAGGAGATGCCTGGAGTGTTGTGAATTGCGAGAGGTTTTTCAAAAAGGGCAGGCTTTGATTAACCTTGTTTTCCTGAATAACCGGAACATAATTAAAGGTCACTTTTCCGTAAGTCCTGTCCACGCTTTCCAGGGCCTTGGTATCGAAAACATAGGAATGTTCAACTTTGGCTCCATAGTGCTCGATCAGTTTTTCAAGACCGGTTTTGAGTTTATCAAAGCTGGGAGGAAGCTGCTGGCCATACATTTGCGCGTTCTGGTCTGGCATGGTCATTTTTAATCCATCCAGAAAAATGGCCAGACTTTTTCCTTGCATCAGGAACTGGTCGATTTGATAAAGCTGCCAGTCGTTAAATTGCTCTTTGGGGCCGGCTAGGACCAGGGTATTGATTCCTTTTGGAATGGTTGAATCAGCGAGATTCACATTTTCCATGGAATATTCTTCGGTAAGCAGATAATTCAGATAATCCGAACGGTCCTGGAGCATATCTGCCGGCAGCTGGGCTTCCATGGCGGGATTCTGGTTGAGCATCGCGCCCAGGGTGAGATTCAAGGTCCCGATATCCGATAAATAACCGATTTTTTCGTTTACATCCAGTAATGAGGTGAGGCTGTCGTTGATTGTTGTTTCAAAATTATCAAGATCAACAAACTCCACCCCTGTTATTTGCCCAAAAAGATTATAAAGCGGTGACAGTGTCGCGACTTTTTCAAATTTGTCGCCTTTTACCAATGCCAAAGAACAATAATAACTGGTGCCGTCAATATTCACAGAGGTGGCATTGTATTTTTTGGCATCTTCGGATTTTTCCGGCTGTTTTGAAATATCGATGTATTCATATTTAAGAGCGTCATAATTCTGTGTGCTCACTTCCTTGATTTTATTCTCAAGATCATCAACAAAGGATGATTTTAATTTTGCCTTTGCGATCAAATCGGAGCTAAGGAAGAATTTCGCTTGAATGGGCTCCTCAAGGCTGAGAAGCTTTGAGATTTTTGCATTCATCTTGCGAATGGTTGTGGTGATCTGGTATTCAAGCTGGGCCTTTTGGGTGATGGGAGAAATTTTTTCAACCACATCGCCGTAAATCAAAGCCATACCCAGGTAGGCCTGCTTCAAGCTCACCTGATCATCTTCAAAGGTCTGGATTTGTTCAGCCTGAATTCTGTAATCTGAAGCCAGTTCCTGATTTTTCTTTGCTTTTTCGGTGAGTTGACCTTCAGTGGCGCTGACCGGATAAAAGGTAAAATTGAAATTCCGGCCGCCGTAAAGACTGTATTCGTTGAGCATGTCCTGCATGTACTGATCCAGATCATTATAGGGCGCAGGCAGGTTTTCGGTTAAAAAAACGTTGATCGTTAATGGTCCCTTTAATGCCTTCACAGCTTCCCGGCTTACAGGCGAAAGGGAATTGGCGCTGTTGGATGTTAAATCAAGCCTCGCGAGGCCGAACCAGTTAACCGCGAGAACATAAACCAGTATGGCGATTAAGGCGTAGAGGCCGAATTTTATGAATCGGAATAAACTCTTTTCCTTGGTGGGTGTTTTTTTGCTTTCCATGATTTACTCCTTTATTTCTTTTCTTCCATAACAATACGAGTGGCGTACATAGCGATAAAGCAAAGCACCGCGAAATAAATCAAATCCTTGAGGTCGATAATGCCCCGGGTTACATTGTAAAAATGATTACTCACGCTGAGGTTCTGCAAAAAGTCGGCAATAACAGGTGGAAAAAAGTACAATGCCTGCTGCAGGATGCTTAAGCCGAAGCAGATCACCGCGCCCACCAGAAAGGAAACGATTTGGTTGTTGGTGATGGACGAAGCAAAAAGCCCGATAGCGCAAAAGGAAGCTCCCATGAGCAAAGCCCCCACATAGCCGCCTATCACCGGACCCCAGTCGAGATTTCCGATGGTGCTGATAAAAATCGCGTAAGAAAGAGTGGGCAGCAGACTGACCGCGGTTAATGTCAGCGAAGCCAGGAATTTACCAATAATAATATCCAGGTAAGTCAAAGGCATGGTGAGCAGCATTTCATAGGAACCAGTATTGAATTCCTCGGAAAACTGATGCATGGTAATAGCGGGAATCACAAATGAAAATACAATAGGCAGCAAGGTGAAAAAATCCCTCATGCTTGCCTGTCCGCGGTAAAAAAAACCGCCGTTAAAAAAGAAAAAGAAAAAGCCTGATACCAGTAAAAAAATGGTGATCACGATATAGGCAATAGGAGCCACAAAATAATGCTTGATCTCTTTTTTAAAAATTTGAGTAAGACCCTTTAAAGTTATCATTCCTGGTCCTCCTTGGTTAACTTTCTGAAGACATCTTCTAAGGATGTATGTTCCCGACGGAAATCAAGAAGAATCCAGTCAGTTGTTTTAATGTGATTGTAAATGGAACCCCGGATATCTTCGGAGCTTGCGCAGAAAATCTTGACACCCAGATTTCCGTCCTTTTCGAAAGTTTTGGAGATGTCCTGAACACCGCCAATCGTCTTGAGACTGGATTTAACCGTGTCAAAACTGGTGTTTGCCAAGATCAAGCTGATATCGTACTTTGAATCCTTGGATTTGTTCAGGTTGCTGGTCTTATCATCTGCCGCGATTTTCCCCTGATTGATTATCACATAGCGGTCGCAGCTAGCTTCAACCTCGCTCAAAATGTGGGTCGATAAAATTACGGTTTTCTTTTTACCGATCTCCTTGATGATTTCCCTTACCTCGATAATCTGGTTAGGATCAAGACCGGAGGTCGGTTCGTCAAGAACCAGAATTTCCGGGTCACTCATCATGGCGTGGGCCAGGCCAACACGCTGCTTGTACCCCTTGGAGAGTTCGGAAACATTTTTGTGCATCATGTTGCTGATGCCGCAGAGGTCAGCCAAATGGTGAATACGTTTTTTTTGATCAGCCGGATCAATTTCTCGGATGTCCGCCACATAACGCAAATAATCATAAACGATCATGTGCTGATAAATGGGCGCGGATTCAGGAAGATATCCAATCATCTTTTTGATTTCCAGGGGGTTGTCGTAAATATTCAAATCCTTAATCTGAATATTTCCCTCTGAAGGAAGCATGTAGCAAGTCAACATGCGAATGGTTGTTGTTTTGCCTGCTCCGTTGGGCCCCAGAAGGCCCAGGATTTCTCCCTTATCCACCTCAAAATTGATATGATCCAGCGCGCAGAAACGATCATAGTACTTTGTGAGGTTCTGAATGCTAATCATAGATTTCTCCTTAATTGAGACGAAAATTTGGAATATTGCTTTTAGTCTTAAACCTATAAAGCGAAAAATAGTTACAGAATTATTAATCGGAACACTCAAAAAAGTCAAGGAAATGTAAAGTACTATGTGAATATAATATTGTAGAAAAAAATATTTTTTTATTTCAGGGGGCCTCCCGCTTTTCTCCCGCTGGTCGAAAAGCGGGCCGGGCTATCCGCCGCTTCGGCTATTGCCTCCGACCAAAATGTTCGCGAATTAAGCGCGAACATTTTGTTTCCAAAACCCTTTTTAAAAAGGGTTTTGGCCGGCTCCTATCCCTGGCCTGAAAGAATAGCAGCTGGTGCCTGGTGAAAGTCCATTACTTTCAAGCTAGTCAAAAAGCCTAGAGGCGATTGTAAAACTAAGCTTATGGGGGAAACATACAATTGTGGTAAGCTTTCAACCGCCAAAAAATTCACTCCAATGTCATTCAAAGGAGGAACAGCGAAGAATCTTTTATATCTTAAGCACATCAAAGGGCTTGGTCAGCAAAGTAATTTAATTTATTCAAACCAAGATCCTTCACTTCGCTTTGTTCAGGATGACAACAGCCATTTTCAATGTGAGCCCTTCTGGATTAATTAAATTCGACCGGGTGCTATGAAAGTAGCCTTATAATCGCTCACCTTTAGAATGGCAGCCATAAATCTATTGAATCGTTACCTGCTGATGGTTAATGTCAGGACCTTTTCAATTAGCGGCTTCAATAAAAATTGGCTTTTAAAGCTAATTTTTCCTTGAATTTGTCAAATGAGCCCTAGTATATTAAAAGTGAAAAGTTAAAGTAAAATAATATTTTCAAAGGAAAAATAAAAGATGAAAAGAACAGACTTGATTAACCTTATCTGCCAAGAATTGGGTGAAATACCTATTGATTTAAAACTTCAACCCGAGCACCAATACTCCGACCTAATGTCCCGAGTAATTTATCCCACAGTAAAAGAAGAGGAAGAAGCGGAATCCTATTGGCGGGAAATCTTTTATCGCCACGAATCCAATGACAAAAAACTATCATTGCGCTATTCAGCTTTTGAATATTTTCTGAAAGTAAAACACATGATGAAGAAACCGGTTTTAATTGAATATGATGTTCTGGACCGCATATTGAAAAAAGCCATTGTTGATGGGCTGACAGGCCTTTATAATCGAAGTTATTTTGAAAATTCCCTTAAAAAAGAAACAAAGCGCGCGGCAAGGCACCATCATATTTATTCTATCTTTCTTCTGGATATTGATGATTTTAAATATATAAACGATTCACAGGGCCATGTTTTTGGTGATGAAGTTCTGAGAAAATTCGCCCATGCCCTTCAAAAAGCCTGTCGCGAAGAAGATACGGTTTATCGATACGGCGGGGAAGAGTTTATATTTATCTTGCCTGAAACCAGCCGCATGGGCGCTTTACGCTTTGCCGAACGCTTGAAACTCCAGCTTAGCCACGATGGATTTTTGAAAAAAAACAATATCAGTTTTTCTGGTGGTATTGCCGAGTATCCTGCTGATTCATCCAATATCATGACCCTGATAAAAAATGCTGATAGCGCCATGTATAAGGCCAAGAATGCCGGGAAAGATTCAATTTTTGTATATAACCATTATCAGGCCCAGAGTGCCAATGATGGTCTTACCGGCTTGTTTAACCGTCACTATTTTCAAGCCTGTGTTCATCGGGAATTCAAGCGCGCCTTGCGCCATGACCGTGTTTTTTCCCTGGTTTGTATGGAAATTGATGGCTTTGAAGCCCTTATGGAGCAGCAGGACCAGGGGGTCGCGGAATTGGTGCTCAAGGAATCGGCCCGGATTTTACGCAATCAATGTCGGGATGAAGATGTGATTGCCCGCTGGGGCGGTAATGAATTTTGTTTGATGCTTTCGGAAATCGCTGTTGACGGTGCAATGGCTTTATTAAAGCGATTGAGACTGGCTTTTAAGGAAAATTCCTTTTTGTTAAAATATGATATCAGCTTTTCAGCCGGTGTGTCGACTTTTCCCTCAGACAGCTCTGGAGAAGAAGAATTGTTTTTTTATGCCCGTCAGGCTTTGCGCCAGGCTAAAAATGCCGGCCATAACCAAATCATCTGTCATTTTTTTAACCGCCGGAAACATGAGCGCTATGAAAAGCCATTAAGAATCGAGATTAAGCCTTTTTCCGAAGCCTTTGAAGCCAATCATAAAAGCGAAGTCACACTCAGTGATATTTCACTGGGCGGCATTTCGGTTTCCATGAAAAATCACTATAAACAAAATTCACAGCTCTTGATTCGTTTTAAGAATGCCCAGGATGAAACATCGGAAATTATTCTTTTTGGCAGGGTCATCTGGTTTCGGGAAAAGGATTCCCTGAAAGATGAATATCGTTACGGTATCAAGTTTTCCGATATTCACAAGAACGAAAAGGAAAAGCTTTCAAAATTGATTGAAGCGTGATTGATGCGGGTGGAATAACTAGGAAACATATTCCAGCTGGGGTAATAGTTCCGGTTCAATCACACTGGTAATATACAAACCCTTTTCCTTGCTTAAATCCAGTATTTTGGATTTTCCTGTGTTGACATGATGGTAAGTTTTCAAAATGGTAAGCCGTGGCCTCATGAGGGCTTTTTCATTGAGTTCCAATACCATGCAGATGCTGCTGTTGTTGAGCTTTACCAAACTGCCTAAAGGATAAACACCGATAATTTTCAACAAAGTGCTGACCAGCTCAGGGGAAAATCGCTGCCCGTTATCACTGATGATATTTTTCAATGCTTTGTATCCGCTTAAGGGTGTTCCGTAAATTCTTTTATGTATCATGGCTGTGTAGGAATCCACAATGGCCAGAATCTGTGAAAGCAATGGTATTTGCGCGGCTTGTATTTTTTTGGGGTATCCGCTGCCATCCCAGTTTTCGTGATGATAAAGAACAGCCTGGGCAATTTCCTCGGAGAAATCCATCTGCTTGATGAATTGGTATGAATAAAGAAGGTGTTTCTGGATATTGCTGAATTCAGAGTCGCTGAGCTTGTCCTTTTTGTTGCAAATCCGGGCATCAATCTTAATCATACCAATATCATAGAGCAGGGCGGAAAGAATAAGGTTCATGAGGGTGTGATTCGGCATTTTCATCTTTGTGCCAATGGCAGCTGCCAGAACAGCTGAATTGATGAGTTTTTTTGCCAGGCGTGAACAATCAGATTTTCCCCAATGCACTAATCTGATCATTTCCTGCCCATTGGCTGTCATCTGGCTAAGAAGGTCAGTGGCCAAGGATTGAATGCGGGAGGATTCCAGGGGCTTTTTTTCGATAGCCTGGTTGATTAACAGGTCCATTCGTCTGAGCAGCATATGGTAATTTTCCTGGACTTTCTTTTCGTTTGGCGCTGGATGATACTCGAGGGTAGGATCATTTTTTTCCTGCTCATCCTTAACCAAACCCTGTAAGCCATTGTTGGTGTAAAGATGGGTCAGGCCCCAAAAATGAGCGCGCTTTATGTCCTTTTCTTTTACCGGTTTTCGAGGGGGTACTAACAGGTTTTGTTCATCAATGTAAAGTCCTGATGAAAAAACCATACCCGCTTTTATGTGCTCAATTGGAATTGTCAGCCTCTCTGTTAATCTTTCCATATATAGCCTCCCTTTTTTAAATCACTATCTATTATGCAAGATGCGTGCCATATGGTGTTTTTTGTTAATTTGCTTTAGTATTGACAATTAGAAAATTGTGAAAAAGTAGTTTTATTACTTTTCTATGCAAAATGCATAGCCGGCTATGCATTTTGCATAGCGATTTTTAATTCGTTTTACCAGTGTAAATTATTTATATTTTTTTTTAAAGGCTTCTATGCATTTTGCATAGAAGTGAGGGTGTTAGTTGGCTTATTTGGGGGACTCCACTGGTTTGATAACAAAAAAAATGTGTTTTTCTATTAAAATGATCTTTGGCTCCTTGTAAAAGTGCTGATTGCTTTGTTCTTGCGTTAGGGACTGGAGCAGGGGCGGGTTTTTCTTCAGAAAAAACCGCCAAACAAAAACCCCGCGTTTTTATAGCGGGGTTTTTGGTCAAAGCGATAGCGGAGCTGCGGAAAGGCCCGACCTGAAAAGCCTGTTTTTTTGGAGCTGCCGCGTTTTCGTGACTTGAATGTGATATGTTGCTAAGGCGGTGCTTTTCGGGGAACGCCCGGAATATCAAATGAAGAAAAGTGATTATGCGTTTTGCCCTGAAAAGGGTTTTCATCAAAGCGTGGCCATATCTTTATAGTGGTTTCCGATTCTGTTGGTTTTGAGTATTTATCAATAAAAAAATGATTTACACTCAAAAACCGTTGATGATCCTCGATTATCCTGATAAAATAGGCTGTTTTCTCGCGCAGTGGACTGCATTGATTACGATACAAAAAAGGAGAATTTTCATGGCAAAGCAAAAAGCGGATGATTTGACGATGATTCAGGATATTATTTTGAACGCAAAGGAAGCGGCCCAGAAGGAAATAGATGGAAATGCCGAACCAGAATTTACCCAAAAAATTTCATGGCCGGTAGATTGCAAAGTGGGTCCTGGTCTGGAGGGCGCGATTGCCTGTGAAACCGAGATTGGTTATGTGAATGGTTCCATGGGTTATCTGATTTACCGTGGTTATGATATTTTTGATCTTTGCGCTTATTCTAGCTTTGAGGAAGTTTCTTATTTGTTGCTTTTTGGTGAATTGCCATCAAAGGAAGAGCTTAAGGAATTTAAAGAGAGTTTGAATGAGTATCGGCATCTGCTGGATATTAAGCGCCTTTTAATGAGTTTTCCTTTGGAAAACATGAATCCCATGGCGGCTTTGCGTCTGGGTATCAATTTTATGCGGCATAAACAAACCTATCGCGATCAAGCCGAGGTGGTTTCAAAGGCCGAGAGTATCGCGACTGATGAGGATTCCATTGCCATGGAAACTCCTCCGCGTGGTGAGAGAAAATCTATATACGAATTTCGTAAAAAACAATACCGTCGTCCCAAAAATGTTCAGGCTGGACTGGTGGGGTCTGAAGGTGTGGGTTCCTGTATTCGTCTTATCGCGGGTTTGCCTACCATTGTTGCCGCGATTGCACGTATTCGAAAAGGGCATTTGCCTATTGAGCCTGATACATCGTTGACTTTGGCTGGTAATTTTTTATACATGCTTACTGGTGAAAAACCGACGCCTCTTGCTGAAAGAATAATGGATATTTGTTTGATTCTCCATGCTGATCATGGAATGAACGCGTCTACTTTCGCGGCTATGGTTGTGGCTTCAACTTTGTCTGATGTGTATTCATCTGTTGAGGCCGGGGTCGCGGCATTGAACGGGCCTCTTCATGGAGGCGCCAACGAACAGGTGCTTCTTATGCTTAATCAGATCGGTTCTGAAGCAAATGTTGAGCCTTGGTTTGCTCAAATGATGAAAAAAAAGCGTAAAATTATGGGTTTCGGACATCGTGTTTACAAAGCCTATGATCCCCGGGCCCGTATTTTGGGGCCATTAGCTAAAATGATCTCTGCCACAACGCCTGAATTACGCGATTTCTTTAAAATTGCCCAAACTTTGGAGAAGGTTGTTAATAAAAGCTTTGGAAAAGATAAAAACATATTCCCTAATGTGGACTATTATTCAGGTTTGGTTTATAAAGCCTTGAATATTGATCATGAAATTTTTACACCGATTTTTGCCGTTTCTCGTGTATCCGGCTGGTGTGCCAGGGTCTTGGAATATCTTGAAAAAAATCGCATTTTCAGACCAAGGGCGATTTATAATGGTGAGTTTAATAAAAAATACACACCCATTAATAAGAGAAAATAATCTAGGGCGATTCGGTTTTTTTGCTTGCGTCATTTCTAAGTGAATGATGAGGCGGCAAGGGTTGATTCTGCTTATGTGTTTTTTCTGGATATTAGGGGATGTTTAGCGAAAATGAGATAACTCTTTTTAAATGAAATAATTACAGACTCAGCGATATGGTTGACAATCTCCAGGCAATAGGCTATTCTTTATATTAGAAGATGATTAAGGCTTTTGCAAAACCTCTGTTTTTTCAGTATGGCTATAAGTGGCGAATGTGTTTTGCCTTTGACCGGAATGATTTTTTTACACTTTGTTGTATTGTGAGCTTGTTAGACCAGTCTTTTGATTTGAATAGCTTGTATAAGCAATGGCTTTAGGAAGTGATTTGTGAAAAGAATTAACCATGGTGAAGTGAAGGTTGACTCTATAGAATCTTTTCCTTCTATATCTTGGCCTTTGCTTTGGGTATTTGATTTTATCGCTGAGTGCTAATGGTAAAATTATCGCCATTAGATCAATTGTGTTTTTTCTACTGTTTTGCATTAAGGGAACGCAGCGTAACAAAGCTGTGGTAATGATTACCCAGCCTGTCATCCCTGTTGATTTATAAGGAGCGTTTTATGGAATTGATTGGAATATTTTTCCTGTCTATTTTGGTTTCATCAGGGTTTTTTTATACCTTAATTATGGTGATGGCAAAAATTGGCTTGATAAAGATCAAATATCCCCAGAATAAAAATTTTTATCCCTCAGTTTCGGTGATTATCGCGGCCAAGGATGAGGAAGATCATATTGGCGAGACTCTGGACCGTGTGTTAACTCAGGATTATCCTCATGATAAATACGAGGTCATTTTACTGAACGATGCCTCCAGTGATAAAACACTAGAGATTGCCCAGGAAAAGGCAAAATACTATGATAATTTGCGCGTTATCAATCTGGGTGTTGATTGTCCCTATGCGTCGCGGAAAAAATACGCCCTGGATGTTGGAATTAAGTCATCCACTGGCGAGGTCCTGATGTTTACCGATGCGGATTGCAAGGTAAATAAAAAATGGGTGCGAACCATAGCCCAATGTTATGATGAAAAAGGCAAGGTTGGTATTGTATCCGGTATGGTGACCCTGGCTCGGGCCAAAAAGCGTAATCTTTTCATGAAGATCCAGGAAATTGATTATATTGTGGTAACCCTGGTTGCTTCCGGTTTTTTTGGAATTGGTTATCCGGTTGGTGCCAATGGAAATAATTTTTCCTACCGTCGCAGCTTGTTTGACAAGGTGAACGGCTTTAAGGGCATTGAACATATGCTTTCCGGTGATGATGATCTGATGTTAGATAAGATGGTGAAAATGTCAAAGTGCCGTGTTGTTTTTTGCGATGCCTATGATGCTCAGGTTTATACAGCACCGACTTTTAATCTAAAGAGTTTTATTAATCAACGCTGTCGCTGGGCTTCGAAGAATTTTAATTATCAGCGCTTTTTTCTGAATCTTATGTATGTGATGATCTGGGCTTTTAACGTGTCTCTGCTTTTTGGATGGGTATTTTCGATTATTTCGCCTTTTGTTATTCCTTTCTATCTTGGGTCTTTGGGGCTCAAGACTTTTCTTGATGGAATGATTATTTTGCCTAATCTGAAGAAATTGAAACGGGCCGATTTGATGCCCTATTTTTTACCCACAGAAATTTTTCATATACCCTATGTGGTTTTTATTGGGATTGTGGGTACCTTTGGGGGCTGGTCCTGGAAAAATGTTGCTCCAAAAACCGATTTAGTGGCAGCTCAGAAATTGCAGAAAAAATTGAGTGAGAAATGAGTTTGCATTTTTGAGGCTCTTGCAAAACTGAGGTTTTGCGGGGATCAACAAAATTGTGAATAAGTTATCTTGTTACTGGCTAATAAGTTAATTATTTATGGCCGCCTGCTGATGACCAATGTCAGGACTTTTGCGATTCGTTTTTTTTGTTTGAGATTAGTCAGCCTGGTTCAGTCTATGAGCCAGGCTTTTTTTATGTTTTTTATCGGTTTTTTGGCGCTTCTCTTTCCAGACTACGGAGTTTTTCAAAATCCGCTTTATTGGATACCAGAATGAGTGTGCGGTGGCCTTTGGTTCCGGCCCAGATGCGCCACTTTTCCGGCCAATCGGTGTAGCCTGGGCGGTAGCGTTTTCGTTCGGCATCGTGAAGAACAATGAGGCCGGTTTTTTTCTTGAGTAATTCTTTGGCAAGGCGCAAACAGCGGACTCGCTGGCGGCCGTCTATATATATAAGATCAGCTGAATTGGAATCCACTACTTCGCTTGGTTTTTCCACATAATCCTGACTGAGCTTGCAATAGAAAATTTTCAGGTTATTATTTTTGAATCGGGAAAATTCTTCTTTGTATTTGTTGTACCATTTTAGTTTGTTTTCAACTGTTACGATTATGCTATCCGGAATAATCTGCTTCATTAATTTTGTTGAGCCTCCCGGGCCGTATTCAACAATCCGGGGTAAATTGGTCTTTTCTTTGACCAATTCCAATACCTTTGTAAGAGGCTCTTTATAGGAATCAAATTTAGCCATTTTATCTCCTTTTTAGGTTTTACACGAACTTGCTTCGCAAAATGATGGTTTTTTGGTATTCAAAGTGATATCTTTTTTAGTGATAATAAATTTGTGATTAATTTTGAGTTTTAATCATCTTGATATTGTTATCTAACAATTTTTTAACGCAGAAAAATTATTGTTTTTATAGTGCAATTTGTTTGATACATAATATCGAATCGATACTTTGAAAATTACTATAGAGGAAAATAAAAATTGCATCAAGGGTTTGATACAGTGGTTTTTGACCTGCTCTCCCTTTTTTTGAAAAAAATGGTATTTGTTTTAAAATATAGATTTTTCGGGTCTGTTAGTTAAGGAATATAAACCCGGGAAAATTTGTTTCGGTAAAAGATTAAACATGGACCTTGCTGAGTGTAGATTTGGAGAGAATGAAAGGGCGTTTTAGGGTTTAAGGGCATAAGGCCCGGCTTGGTTCCATGGCCGAGGCTAGCTGCCAATCATTTTTTATAAACAAATATTTAAAAGGCATATTCTGCTGAGCCCTGAGAAAATCGCCTGTTAAAAGCGATTATCTTGAATAATGGCCTTTTTTGATTGTGGAGGTTTTATGATTTTAACGGATTTACATATTCATAGCAAATACAGTGACGGGCTTTTGACGCTCGCGGAAATTGTTGATCTTTACGGAGCCGCTGGTTTTGATGTTATCGCTATTACTGACCATATAACCAGTTTTAGGAACATCCCGGGCTGGATTGCAAGAAAATTGAATTTAACAGTTACGGAAAAGAATTTTGATGTCTATTATAGAGACATTATGAATGAAAAGCAAAGGGCCTGGAATAAATATAATATGCTGGTGATTCCCGGTTTTGAATTGTCTCATAATACTTTGAATTTTCACCACAATTTTCATATTGTTGCTTTGGGTATGAGTCGTTTTGTATCGGCTGATCAAAGTCCCAAGGATATCTGTGCCCAAATAGCTGATATGGAAGGTGCTTCTATCGCAGCTCATCCTGTTCATACAGGGGAATTTGAGCCCCAAACCTATTATTTATGGGAAAATCGCCATGAATTGTGTGTCGAGTTTGACGCCTGGGAAGCTGCTAATGGAAAACGCTTTTTTAACGAGGTTTTTGAAAGCGGATTGCCTATGATAGCCAATAGTGATCTCCATAAAATGGAGCAGATGTCATCATGGAGGACGGTGATGGACGCAAATAAAAATGAAAAATCCGTTTTTCAGGCTATTAAAAACCAGGATTTGGAGTTGATCTATTATAAATATGAGTCAGGACGGCTTTGCTACCCTGAGAGAAGCAGTAAAGAAAAATCGCTTTTATCCCTTGAATGTAATCCGGCTTGAGTAACCAGGGTTGTTGCTAAAAGCCATTGTATCGGCACCTGTATATATATCTTATTGCTAAGCCTGCCAAGTTAATTGATATTTGTGTTTGTTTAGTTCCCATGTTTTTAAGGGCGTTGCCTGGGGTGTAAATTCTGTTAAAAACCATTCCCCCCATTTTTTATCAGCTAAGATATTTTCTATAGCGGATTAATTGTTGTCATCGCAGCAATTCTCAATTTGAGTAGAAATTGTACGAATTGCACTTTATTTTCAAAGAATCAGCCGCAATTCTAAATGTGA
>JAFGWI010000009.1 GCA_016937215.1 Spirochaetales bacterium
AAAGCGTTTTTTGCCTGATTATTTCAGGCAAAAAACCTTCGAAGCGACAGCGGAGTACCGAGTAGCCCGGCCTGCCGGAATGAAATGCAGGCAGGCAACGCCCAAAATGAATTCAGCTAAACAAATACAAAAAATTTAATCAAAGGAAGTCACTCTTTGAAAGCAGAAAGCTACCACTGGACCCACTATTTCAAGCTTTATGTTTTTCCCTTTATTGATGAAAGCGATTTTCACGAAATCACCGATGCCCTGGGGCCGCCGACTCTGGGAATTGAAAAAATCATTTCTCTGCTTATTTTAGGCGGGGCCTTGCATCAAGGCTGGGAGCAACTCAATTATCTGGCTTTGGATAACCGGGATATCCAGGAATGCCTGAGCCTGACCAAAAACCAGGCTGCCCTTTTTCACCTTGATTATGCCAGCCGTTTTTTTGACAAACTCCAGCGCTATCGGCCGGCCAAAGAGGCTTTTCTGGAAATTATTCAGCGTTTTATCACCCAATGCGGGGCTTCTTTTCCGAAAATGAGTTCAAACCCGGAAGAACTGTTTCAATACCTTTCCATGAACCATCAATATAGCCTCTTTTGCTCAGGTTTGGAACAATTTTATCAGGAACTGCAGTTCAAAAATATTGAACTCTTTGATCACAGGCCGAAAGGTGGATTTGATAAGGCCGAAAATGGAGCTGTAAACCAGATCGCCCTGGACAGCCTTTTTGCTGAAATCAAATGGATTGTCAGCGACAAAACCAAGCGCAGGGATTATCAGGAATTAAGCAGCTTTCGGCATTTGCGAAAACTCTATGTACAATACGGCCATATCCGGGCCGTGAATTTCATAAAAAATCAGAATTTCATCGAGACATATCTGAAAAAATTCCAAAAACCAGTGAAAAGCATTGATGGTGAAGTACCTCTCCGAAAAACCCTTGAAGTAAGCAAAGGAACCAGTGTTCTGGTGGCAGCCATTGTCCTGGGGCTTGTTCATCTCTTTATCACCGCTTCCATCGCTTTTCAGCCATTGTCGGTAAATGCCTTTGGTCCGGAAAAGCGTTCTTTGGTCTGGGGCCTTTATAACGAAAGCGTCCACCGAATCGGCCCGGGCGCCGGGTTTTTCAGCTTTTATTATGCCTCCAAGGCTATTGCCGCGGATAAGGATATCTATGGCCGGGAAGAACTAAAGGGTATTCCAGGCTATGGAAATGTTTACACCTATTTACCCGCCTTTGCCCAGATAATCGGACCTTTCTTTTCTATATTAAAGCCACAACAAGCTTATCAGCTATGGATACTGACCATGGAAATTCTGCTGGTAATTTTGCTCGTTCTTATCTGGTTCCGCTCTCCACAGTGGTGGGTCCGGCTATCCGCATCAGCCCTGATGTTTTTGTCCACTCCCCTGTTTCTGGAAATACATATGGGAGGGTTCAGCTTCGCGTCCACAGCCTTGCTGGCTATAGCTCTCTTATTACCCAGGGAAACCAAGAAATGGTTCACTGCTTCCATTCAGCAAATATCGGCCAGCCTGCTTATTAGCCTGAGTTTCATGGTCAATCCAGCCCTTGTGATTAGCCTGCCAGCCCTTATCAAGCGAAAGCGCTACTGGATGGGCCTGATTCTGGGTTTAATGACTTTGCTGGTTCTGAACCTGCCCTATTTCATGACCCACCCCGAGGCCTGGGAAAACTTCATCACACTCAATTTCCGGGGCCTGGGGAACACAAAGCCTTTTGAAACTTTCAGCTTGCTCCATATTATCGAAATTATTGCACGGCAACTCAAAGCCACAGATTTTTTAAGCCATTTCACATCCTTTGCTTCGAACTGGCAATTCATGGTGCTTTTATTTTCCGCCATCATGGTGCTTCTTTCACGCTACAAGCGTCCGAGCCTGGGTCTGAGCCTCATGATTCTGGGCTATTTTCTGGCCTCACCAAAAACCACCGAGTTTCACCTAAGCGCGGCACTGATCATGGGCATTCTTATGCTTTCGGCCCTCACCGCGGAACCCAAAAGCCGGAACAGCCCTATCTACCTGGGGTTTACCCTGGCAGCACTTATCGTGTTGACCTTGCCGAGTCTTTTTGTATTTCTGGACAGGGTAAAAGATGTCTCCCTATATGAAGTCACTACAGAATGGTCATTTTTCCGGAAATTCATGCTCAGCTTTCCCAAGGTTATTGCCACACTGGGGCTCTACCTCATCGCCTTAATGAAAATGACCTCCATGGGTTTAAAACTCCCCTGGCAGGAATACCGGAAAAAACTTCAGCCCCGGGAACACGGTATTTTTTAAAAAGGCATCTCATAAATTAGCCAGGTATTTTGGGCGTTGCCTTTTGAAGAGAACTTCAAAAGGCCGGGCTTTCCAGGGCTCCGCTTTGCTTCGAAGTCCTCGGCGCTAAAAAATAGCGCCTCCGGGCTTCAGCCCTCCTTTTTTGAAAAAAAGGAGGGCTGTCCTTCCAATCCCTAACGCCAGAAGCAATACCCTTGGTTCTTCCAAAATCATCGCATCTCAAAAAACAGCACCACCTTCCTTTCCGCGCCAAAATGCTAATTTACTATTTTATAGATAAATAGATAAGGGGCCAGGAAATGCTGGCACCCTTATTTGCCTCAAAGGATGAAAGCCTTTTATTAAGAACAATTTATTATGGATGAAAAGGGGTTATTTGTTTCTGTAATAGCTGAAACAGGTTTTTTAACAGGAAGATGGCAAAAAAAAAAGGCAAAAAAAAACGGTATGCCTGGATGTCTTGGTGCATACCGTCTCATGTACATTCGATGTTAAACAGCGCTGTTAATAATATTTTCGGCCAGGGGTTTAAAAACATTAAGTGAGTTTTCTTTTTTTTAGCGATTTTTATCAAATAATTCCGCATTCATTCATTGCTGGCCAGGATCTATCGCCTTAGGGATTGGAGAGGCAGCAAGGCCTTTTTTCAAAAAGGACTTGCTGAAACCCGCAGGCGCGATTATTCGCGCCGAGGATTTCGAAGCAAAGCGGAGCCGCGGAAAGCCCGGCCTGCCTTGGGTTTAAGGCTGGTGAAGCACTAAAAAACTCAGCAACTTACTGTTGATTAAAAAAATTGAAGGCAGGCAAGGCCCGGATAATTCAATTATTTCAGACTTTTCCTGAAGCTCAGGAAAAATACTTTTTGGTGAACAATAACAAGGCCTTTTTCTTCAGGCTTTTTTGGGCGTCCTTCATGGCAACGATTAAAAGGCTGTTAAATGCCTTGATGTTGGCCATGTTTTCCAGGGTTTCCAGAATGATCATCCGGATCTTCACCGAGCTTCGAAGGTAGAGCGCGGCCAGCTCGGAGCCGCTTTGCATGATATTCAGCTGCCCCACTGCTGCTATGGCACAGGCCACCACTTTTTCATCATCATCCCACAGGCCTCGTCGAATAAAGGTATAGGCCGCTTTTTTACGACTGGCGACCAGTTGATTGATGATCTCGATGCGTTTTTTAGAATCATTCTGATGTAAAAAGGATTTTCCCAGAGTGTATTGCCTGTGAACCGACCGCAATTTGGTTAAAAAGGAATCCTCTGTTGCTGATGTTCCTGTTTCCCCAGGCTGGCTTAATTGTTTTTGAAGGTTTTCAAAGGCCTTTCGGATTCGGTGAAATTGATTTAGGGCGTTCTGGCCCTTATTCACATCAGGGTGATACAATTTTAGTAAGCGGCGGTAGGATTTTTTGATTGTTTCAAAGTCAGCTCCTGGCTCCACTTCCAGAATTCGGTAAATTTGCAACATGGTCACAGGCTGGCTCTTTTCACAGCCTCGGCCTCGGCAATAAGGGTTTCAAGTATCAAGGGCATTTCAATAATGGCCTGCCGATGTTCACGCTTAAGAGCCTCCTGAGCGAGAGTAAGATTTTCATAAATTTCAGAGGCAAAACTGCCTGAAAGAAGATGATGCTCCTGTGTCATTAACTGACTCAGGTGGCTGATATGCCTTTGAAGCCTGGTTTTTCTGTGATTCAGGTCGTCGCTCAGAAAATCCAGATTAAACACCTCGTCATAGCTTTCCACTGACAGGGTTTGAATCAGCTGCTTTTCGCTGGCTGTGTCCTCCATTTTGAGGGTGATTAATCCATGGGAATCAATGTGTATGGTCAGATCAATTTTGGGCTGGCTCTTTTTCTGGGCTTTTAATCCGGAAAGGACAAAGCGACCCAGTGATTTATTTTTGTGAGCACAGTCGGAATTTCCTTTGAGCAAATGAAGCTCAATGGAAAACTGGTTATCTGAAACAGTTGTTATGCTCTGAAAGGACTTTGCCGGTAATGGCGAGTTTTTTGGCACAAGTTTATAAAAGACATTTCCATCAATTTCTATTCCAATTGAATAGGGCAATTGATTCATCGCGGCTATTCCTTTGACAATTGTTCGGCCAGGGAAATAATAAGCTCAACCTCACCCACAGGAAGATCAACTTTCGAGGCAATCATCGCCGGTGTGAAGCCCTCGCTGTAATACATCAAAACTTTGTCCTTCAAGGGTAATTCCTCACTGATTTTCAGCGAAGGTGAGGGCTCAATTGTAACTGGCCGCTTTTTACTGATAATATCATTATATTCAATAGAGACCGAAGGCCTTCCTGTGTCACGTTTCAACAGGGCGATCTTTTTATCAGCCAGAATAAGATGCTCTTTTAAAAGACGAATTCTGTCCTCAATCAGCTGAATATTCTGATCAGTGGTTGAATTCAGTTCCACTAAAATTTTTTCAACCTCTCCAGAAATATCATTCAAAATTTTTTGAGGGTGTACCATTCTTTTGATCCGTGCCCAGAGTATAAAATAAAGAATGGCCAAGCCGCTAACAACAATGGCTAGGGTTAGTATAAAGTTTTCCATATCAACTTCTAAAAATGAATTTTTTTTACGACCGTGACAAACCGCCATGGGCCGTTTCTCTTTTGACTGCTGGGGTTCCGCGAAATCCTGCCGCAGCCATTTTATCATAACACCAATCAGGTGGTAATATCAATATGCTGTCCCAAATCCGGGTCATGGTACACTTCTTTTTTATTTTTTTCTTCCAATTGTTGCCGCTTGTTATCTTTATTTTTCCGGTTCCTTTGCTCCTGTTTTTTTTGGCCTTCCTGGTTTACTTTATCGGCCCCCTCACCTATTTCCTGGGATTCATCAACAATGGTATCCTTAATTGCTGCCTGTTCTGCCAGCTCCATTCCCTGAACCATCTGGGTATGGGGCAAATTCTCCTTAATATGGGCCTGTTCTTTACCAACCTGATTGATATGAGAAAACATCGTCTGCAAATCGATAGGAAGCATTGGCATAGGTTAGACAACTCTCCTTTTAAATTCTTCTTCGATGGCTTCGTATTTGGTAATACGAATCGTATTGTGTTCCAAAATAAAGGTAACAAATTTGAATTCGTTTTTCACTTCCAAAAAAGCATCCTTAATATATAATTTGACTCCGGGAAAAACCTTTTCCGATGCGGAAATTTTACCGTCTTTTTTAAGAGCATCAAGATGCTCCCGGATTTCATTCATTTCCACATTCACCTGCTCAAGTTCTGCCAGACAGGTGTCTCTCTTTCCTGTAAGCTCTTGCAGATTGGCTTCCTTATCTTCTGAAAGCTTTCTTTGAACTTTTTTTAGATTCAAGAGAGTTTTGATATTGAGTTCAATTTCTTCCAGTTCTTTTTCAATTTCCATCTTATTCTTTTCACAATTGACCAATTTTTCCTTGCTCAAGGGGTCATAACCCACTTCAAGAACTGTCTCTGTTCCCGCGATGGAGCCCAGGTTTTTCGCGTTAATTTCTTCAGCCGCGCGGAGGTTTCCTCCTACAATTGAAGCCCGCCTTCCCTGGCAAATAATTTTTTTATTGGCATCCACATTGGAATGAAGAATACCTTCATTAACCATAACATATTCAGAGGCCTCAATTTTGGCATGCTCGATAAATTTGGAGAAAACACTTTTGCCGCTTCTGACTTTACCTCCGTTTTTGCCTAAAATACCCTGGTGCACAATAACATCACCCTCGGCATCTAGAATGCATTTACCCACATTACCCTTCACCTCGATATTTCCGGCTGCCTTTACGCTAAACCCATCCAACACGCTTCCCTTGATTATAACCGTTCCCAGAAAAAGGATATTTCCGGTTTGCAGATTAACATCACCATTAACTGTATAAATGGGTTCAACATTAATGCGGCCGCTCAAAAGCATAACTTGCCCATTTATTTCCGATATGGCCGTTGTACCGTCTTCAGAGAGCTTAACGTTTTTACCGATTTGGATTACTGTATCACTGCCCGATTTGGCCGGTAAATTTTTACCAGTAACTGTTTTCCCATTAACACCCTTTTCAGGCAAGGTTTTTTTTGCCAAAACCTGACCAGCCACAACATTCTCGATTAAATTCAGCTCTTTAAAATCAACGCGCCCATCCTCTTCTTTAAGACTTACATTCTTGTGATCTGTATTAAAATGATATTGTATCTGAGCATCATTACCATTAACAGGTTTCTGCCCCTCGGCAATTAAAATAGAGGTTGAATACTGTGGTCTGTCCTCGAATTCCTTAACAATATCTTCTTTAATTCCAAAATAAACACCGTTATTTTCCAGAATCTTCTTGATATTTTCTTTGGATAAGTCAGCTCCACCGAGACGGGGAGGACTTACCTCCATGTAAACCTTCATTTCCATATCAACGATATCAACTGTCATAGTCGCGTCATTGATCGGGTTATAATCAAATTCTCCCACCTTTACCCAACGGTTTTCCGCGCGTTTCACCACCTTGGATATCATGGAGCTATCGTATTTGGTCACACCTCGCTTTAAAACCAAATCCAGGGCATTTTTCTCATTTGCCATCTTTCCCCTGCCAACGGCTTTTGTCACCTTAATATAAGCGCCATCATGGGTCAGGCGCACAAAAACCTCGCCATTGGCATCGCGTTTCTCGGTAATGTCACCAAAATCCTCAACAGAAAGATTCTCCACTACACTATCGGCAGCTACCAGCTCTGTTCCTTCATAGACAAAAAGTTTCCATTCCTTGTCACCCACGCCAAACATGGCTTTCTGTCCTTTTTGGATTACCTCGTATTCCAAATCCTTTACAGGAATGCCCAATTCAATAGACGCATTGAGCAATGCCTCATTTATACTTTTACCCGTAATTTCAATGGTTTTATTACCCCTATCTTTTTCAGACTGGCGGTTCATAAATTCCCGTAATTGTGAAAGATTTACCATAAGTTCCTTCTTGGCTTTATTAAAATCCTCTTCGGGTCTGGACTTTAAACATCCTCCCCATCTTCAATAATGGCTCCTACCCTTTAAATATAATAAAAAACCAGGAGTGTTGCTATTTATTTACAGTTATTTGCATCATAGTATTTGTTCAGCCCATTGTTTTCCTGGAGCTTTTTCCTGGCCTCGAAAAGTTTTGAGCCGGTCTTTGGGCTTGCTGGTCATAAAGGCAAGCCAATTTATTGCTCGATTGTGAGTTTTTAAAACAAGCCCAAAGCCAAATCAGCAAAGTGAGTTTTTATGGCCTGCCTCATCATGGATCCAAAGACCAAGCTATTTTGCCGAAATAAAGCATTATGCTAAACAACTTATTTTTTCTCACTCCAGTAGTTGCCCAAAAACAAAAAACATAAAAACCCTGGGTTAAAAGCCGTTAAAACCTTCAATCAGGTAAAATTGTCTTTGAGCAGCCAAGAAATGAGTGAAAAAGATGCAAAACCTACATTAATTATCGGCTAGTTTATATAATACCTTTTTTAATATTGCTTAATTTTGTACGTAATCGCATGATGGCTTTGGTATGCAATTGGGAAATCCGGGATTCGGTGACACTTAATACTTCACCAATTTCCTTGAGGGTCAAATCTTCATAATAATATAGCACAAGAACCTTTTTTTCTTTGTCAGGCAGTTCACTGATCGCTTCCACAATAACCCGCTTGATTTCATCTTTTTCCACTATCATGTCGGGATTCAGACTGGAAGGCGACTCAATACTATCTTCAATCGATATTTTATCACTATCCTCCCCTGTGCTCCACACATCATGAAGCGAGAGAATGGATGTTCCGCTTAATTTCAGCAAAAGCTGCTGAAATTCGTTTAAATCCATATTCATGGCCTTGGCAATTTCTTCATCAGTGGCCACGCGACCAAGCTGGGCTTCGAGAATACGTACCGTTTCTTCAAGTTCACGACTCTTTTGACGAACAGAACGAGGCACCCAATCGATTGATCGGAGCTCATCGAAAATAGCCCCACGAATACGGGTAACCGCGTAAGTCTTGAATTTTACGTGTTTATCAGGATCAAATTTCTCAATGGCATCGAAAAGTCCGAAAACACCATAACCAACAAGATCATCAAATTCCACATTATGAGGCATGCCCATGGCAACTTTTCCAGCAACATATTTTACAAGAGGAGCATATTGTTTGACAAAAAAATCCCTGATTTTCGGATCCTTTTTGCGTTTGTACTGCTTCCAGAGATCCTGTTCTGATTTTCCTTCCAAGGTATTAACCATATACTCTATCCTTCCTTGTCCCGCTGTAACCAGGTGTGAATTGCTTGCGCAGATTTACCCGGATCCTGAAGATATTCAGGAACATCCATTTTGGAATTCTTCTTTTCAGATGGTGAACCAATCTCCTCCCCACTGGAGGATTCAGAATTAAAGGTCGAAAAGGTGCCATCAAAATTATCCAGGGAAGGCATGTCGTCAATACCCATGTTATCAATGGTCGCGACATCATCCATTACCTGGCTTGGTTGATCATCATCGTCGAAATCAGCATCACTTTCATCATATCCAGAGCCTTTGCCATTATAGGAAACCGATTCAGCAGCGGCTGTTTCCTCAATATTCGATAAATCGGAAGAATCAAAGGATTCCGCGGCATCCATATCCGCACTATCTTCTGATTCAAGCTTTTTTTTGTTTTTTCGATAGGAACCTGCGGCTGAAGATTCCTTTACCATATCCAATTCTTCACCAAAATCAGCCTGATAATCCTCATAGGGATTTTCACTATCGATTATCTCATCAATTTCAGTTCCTTTAGCCGGTTTCTCGATTGGATTATTTCCCGAAGAAGTTAATTCCGGTAAATAGCGATCGATAATAAAACCAATCCCAAAACCAAGGCCTCCGAAAATAACTGCTCCGAAAAGGGATCTTACGATAATTTCCCAAAAAGGTACACCGCCTATACCACCTGCCAGTATGGATAAAATCATAGCCACCAGAGCAAAAGCAATGATCACCTTCAAATTAACCATAAAATTTCCTCAATTTAAGATTAAAGTAAAAGCCCAAGTCAGTCAAGTTCCGATTTTTCTGTTCATGATTTGCCACTAAGGAATTATCCGCGACCTTAGTTACAGTCAACAATCCGGCCAATTATTGCTCTCCTCCGAATAATTTTTTCAAGAACCCGCCTATACCGCTGCCTTCTTTGTATTCAATATTCTCAAGGCGTCCAACAATATGCTTCACACACATCGAAGCCTTGGATTTTCCGTCAACAATCAAAAAGGGACGCTGCTTAACAACAGCAGTATGAACGATGGGATCATCAAAAACAAAACCAAGATAATCAACCTTGAGATTCAAAAACTGCCCGGCGATATTAATCACACGTTCAGCGACCTTTCGGCCCTCAGCCACACTTTTGACTTTGTTAACCACAAGCTTTAAACCAATATTAATGTTATCAATCTCGGTCGCGATAATCTTGATAATGCCATAGGCATCGGTGATGGCTGTTGGCTCGGGAGTCGTGATAATCAAGGCATCGTCAGCTGAAGCGATAAAGGACAGCACATTGTTGGAAACACCGGCCCCTGTATCAACAATCAACACATCAGCCTCGGAAAGGGCGCTGAATTCGGTTATGATATTATTCCGTTCATCCTCTGACAGATTGGCAATTTTGGAAAAGCCCGATGCTCCGGCCACAATCTGAATACCGTAATTAGTATTCTGGATGATTTCTCCCATCTTTTTTTGTTTGCGAATAAGATGATAAAGATTATAACGCGGAATAATCCCCAAGACCACATTCACATTGGCTAATCCAAGATCAGCATCCATCACCACCACTTTTTTACCTAACTGGGCATAAGCGATGGCCAAATTGATGGCAATATTGGTTTTGCCAACTCCTCCCTTTCCACTGGATATGGCAATTATCCGTGTATTTCTGCGTGTACCTGTTTTTCCCATTATTTCTCGTAATTTCTGTGCTTGATCCGCCATTTTTAACTCCATAGGCTATTGATTGGGGAAAGCTTTTTCCCGTATTTTTTATCCAAATACTCCCGGTCAAGATGAAAACCCTCAAGTTTGAGAATCAACTTTAAAATAGTTGCTTCTTCTATATCCTGGGGAACAACCTGACCATCGGTAAAATATGAAACCGGTTTTTGCTTGAGAATCAAGGAACTGATAACATTACCAATACTGCTGGTTTCATCAAGCTTTGTTATTATTATCGACTGATATTTAAAGGGCTCAAATTGTCTCAGGATTTCTTCCATATCCGAGGCTTTTACCGAGGCGCTCATGGCCAGATGGGTATCATTATCAGAGCCCACAGCCTCCAGTACCTTCTTCATCTCGGCCAGTTTATCATAATCATTGGGACTCTTTCCAATGGTATCGATCAGGATCAAATCAGTGTCATTATAAAGGGCCAGGGTTTTTTTAAGGTCCTCAAAGGTCTCGACAAAACTCACTGGAATTTGCATGATCTCGGCATAGGTCTCGATTTGTTTTTTGGCCGCGATTCTGTAATTGTCAATCGTAATCATTCTGACTTTTTTGCAAGCACCTCGCTGTGGATTTATCCCATGAATCGCAGCCAATTTGGCAATGGTTGTGGTTTTTCCAACTCCAGTGGGCCCGACGATAGTACAAATATGGGGTTTTCTTGTGCTTTGGGAAAAGGGTTTATGGATTTTTATCCCATCGGCAATCCAGTCGATCAAAGCCTTGTGCACCATCTCCTTGTTATCCAGCTCCTGAAGAGAAAATTCCGACTCCAGGCGCTGCACCAGTAAAGCGATTAATGTTTCGGAAAAATCATTTCGCTTGAGTAATTCAGTGTACTCATCCATGGCAGGATGGGTCCCGCGGCCGTCAAGGGGTTTTTGAGTGCTGATTTGCTCTTTTAAAGACTGAATTTCCTTTAAAATCATGGACATGGTGGTATCTTTTTTAACATTTTGAAGAATTTTCATTTTTTCAGTTTCAAGATTGAGTTTCGTCGAAGGACGCGATTCCGCCAGATAACCGGTAATCTCGATCCCCTCCTGGGCAAAAAAGCCTAAAAAACCGCCCCTTTTTATTCCGCGGTGAGTCAAAATACGCGCGTTTTCACCATACTGCTCTTTCATGCGGTCGATTGCGTCCTTTAAACTATTTCCCTGCATTGTAAAATACTGCATTCACCGCTCCTTACTGCACTCTTATCTCGCCAAGGCTTTCAACAGAAACCTCGGATATCATTTCCGGTATGGATAACACAACCAGATGGGGAATTTCCCGATGAGCGCTGGATTTTACCAGATAACGTGCTGCTTCCGAACAAAGTATCACAGGATGATAGCCCTGTTCCTGAACAGCCTTGATCGAAGTTGTCAAAGCGCCTATCCATTTTCTTTGAACCGAAGGCTCCAGAGCCGCGACCGGACCACTTGTTGTATCCACTTTGGATTCAATAATCTGGTGTTCAAAGGCAGGGGCAATGGTTAACACCCTGAGTTTTTTTTCTTCGTCAGCGTATTGAAGACAAATCTGCCGCCGCAATGACTGGCGTACTTTTTCTATTATATAAGAGGGATCCTTGGTTACATCACCATAATCGGTCATGGCCTCAAGAATGGTCACAATATTTCTGATGGAGATCTGTTCATCAAGCAAGCCCTGCAACACCTTGTGAATCTGGCTCAAGGTGAACATCTTGTTGACTTCATCAACCACAGCAGGATAATCATTTTTCAAAGTATCCAGGATAAGCTTCACTTCCTGACGGCCCAGGATTTCCGAAGCATGCTGCTTGATAATCTCGGTAAAATGGGTTGCAATTATCGAAGGCGGGTCGACAACCGTATATCCGATTTGCTCAGCCTGTTCACGATAATCTTCTGACACCCAAATGGCAGGTAAACCGAATGCAGGGTCAAAGGTCTTTTCACCTGGAACTGTTTCAGTAATTCCGCCAGGATTAATGCAAAGATAATGGCCCATGCGGATCTTACCCTTGCCGACTTCAACACCCTTTATTTTAAAGGAATATTCCGGCGGCTCAAGGCGCATATTATCAATAATACGAATGCGCGGGACAACAATACCCAGATCCAGAGCCGATTCCCGGCGAATTCTCGTTATTCGGTTTAGCAACTCAGCACCCTGTTCCTTATCCACAAGAGGAATTAAGCCATAGCCGATTTCCAAAGACAAAGGATCCAATGGCACCACAGGTGAAATCTCCTTGGGGGCTTCACCTTCCTTGGCCTTAACCGCCTTTACCTTTTCCGCGTCCTCTTGTGCTATAGCCTTACGCGACAAGATAATACCCAAAAAGCCGAGCAACAAAGCCAGTGGTACAAGCACATACCAGGGAAATCCGGGCAAAATACTTAAAACAAACAAAATCGCGGCAGATATAAAATAAGGCCTTGCCTGCACGGTGAATTGATCGGTGACATCCTGGCCAAAGGATGCCTCTGATACGCTCCGAGTTACGATTATACCAGTTGATACGGATACAAGAAGAGCAGGCAATTGCGAAACAAGACCATCACCAATAGCCAGTGGTATATATGTATTCAGTGCCAGATCCATGGATTCGGCATGCATAACCAGGCCAACTATCATTCCACCGATAATGTTTACCAAGGTGATGATAACACCGACCTTTACATTTCCCGAAACGAATTTTGAAGCACCATCCATGGCTCCATAAAAATCAACCTCCCGTTGAAGCTGATGTTTTTTAAAGGTGGCTTCTTCTTCGGTGAGCAATCCTGAGTTATACTCTGCTTCTATGGCCATTTGTTTTCCTGGCAAAGCATCAAGAGTAAAGCGGGCCGCGACCTCGGCAACCCGGGTCGAACCTTTTGTAATGACCATGAGCTGAACAATCATGATAATAACAAAAATGATAAGACCGATGACAATACCTTCAGAAGCAGCCGTACCGACTACAAAGGTCCCGAAAGCTCTGACGATTCGGCCGTCAAAATGGCTTCCTTCAACAAGAATCAAGCGTGTTGATGAAATGTTCAGGCCTAATCCGAATACTGTTAAAATCAAAAGCAAAGTGGGGAACACAGAAAATTCAAGGGCATGCTTGGTATAAAGCACGGTTAAAATTACCAGAAGACTCAGAACCAGATTGATGGTCATAAGTGTATCCAGAATAAAAGTCGGCAATGGAATAATGATCATCATAACAAAAAGGACCACTCCAATGGCAACAAACAGTTCCGTGGGTTGTTTAAAAAGATTTTGGGTTATTCTTTGCGCGTCAGCCATTTACTTCTCCTTTCATGTTGATCATATTATACTGCCTCAGCCCTTTTTCCGCTCATTTTATAAACTTCCGCCAAAATTAAAGCAACCACTTCCCAGTATTTTTCAGGAATGGAATCACCAATTTCAACTTCATGATACAAGGCCCTTGCCAAAGGTTTGTTTTCCATCAATGGAATGTTATGCTCATTGGCGATTTCTCGGATTTTAAAAGCCACCTGATCAACGCCTTTGGCTAAAACAGAGGGACTGATCATTTTAGTCCTATCCCACGCCAAGGCCACGGAAAAATGGGTAGGGTTGGTGATAACCACATCAGCCTTGGGGACTTCCTTCAAAACATTCCGCGAAAGCAATTCCCGCATACGCTGACGCATACGGCTCTTTATCAGCGGATCACCTTCATAGGTCTTGCGTTCTTCCTTGATTTCCTGTTTGGACATTTTCAAGGATTCCAGATGCTGACGTCGCTGAAAAAAATAATCAGGAATGGATAAGGCCAGCATGGCAATAGCCACCTGCAGGAAAATACGAAAAGCAATACCGGAAAAAAAACCCAAACTATAACCCACCGGCGCCTTCATTAAAACAGCAATTTCCTTTATTTCCGCTGAAATATTCAAAAAAGCGATGATCACAACAATGAATACCTTTAAAAAGGATTTTAATAAATTAAAGCCCGCTTCAGCAGACAAAAAAGCCTTTTGCAAAAATTTGCCGAACTTGGGGACTATCCTGTTGAAATCCGGTGTGATCGGCTTCACCGTAAAAAGAAAGCCCACCTGGAGCACATTACCGACAACAGCCGTTATAAAGCAAATGATGGTAATAGGCAGCACCATGCGCAGAAAAAAATTCAAAAAAACCGGAGTCACCGTACTATTAGTGGCTATATCTATTTCAGTGGCATTTCCGAAAAAATACTTGATCAAATCAATGGTATCATGAAGCAGATAGGAGGCCATTAACGCGATGGCGACCACAGCAAAAAGCAAAACAAGAGCGCCTGTCACTTCCTGAGACTTGGCCACCTTGCCTTCTTCACGCGCTTTTTTTATTTTATGCTCGGTCGGCTCCTCTGTGCGACCTTCATCGTCTGCGGCAAACCATTGCAAATGCATATCAAAGGAAGTACCATGATTATCGAGCCAGCTTGGGGAAGCTGTGAGCCATGACCTTTGTGTATCAACGCCAATCTGAATCATATCTGGTCTCCCTTAATTTCAAGAATCAAGCGGCTAATCATTTTAAAACTTGTTTCGATAATCGCCGCGAAAGCTTCCATTAAAAATGGCATGATCGCCAGCATGATGATAAAAGCCACTCCAATAGCCAGGGGGAATCCCATCATCAAAAGATTCATCTGGGGAGCGGCCTTGGCCATAAGCCCCATGGATAAACTCACTAAAAACAAAGTGCCCAAAATCGGAAAGGAAATTGTCAAAGCTGATTCAAAAAGCTGGCCTAAACTACCGGCAAAAGTAGCCAACAGCCGGCCCTGGCTTGAAGCCAGATCCATAGCTGTTATTGACCTGAAAGACGCGTCAATACCTGCCAAGAAAAATTTCTGAAAACCGCCGATCACCACAAAAACCAGCATGGCAATTAGGTTCAAAAATTGCCCTATAAGAGGAATTTCTACCTGAGCCAGGGGATCAAAAACCTCGGAAGCACCAAAGCCCATTTGCAATGAAAAAAACTGACCAGCCACTTGAAAAATGTCATAAATGACAACCAAAAAAAAACCGAGTATCAAACCTATCAGGACTTCTCCCAGCAGCACCAAGGCATAATGCACGAAATTATCAGGGACAACATAACCACGCTCAACAACACCTGGAAAAATAACCATTGCCATAAAAAGAGCCATTCCCACTTTGGCCACCTGGGGGACAGCAGAAGATGAAAACAAAGGCATTACTTCCAATGTGGCTATAATCCGAAAAAAAACGAGGAAAAATAACTGTAGGTTCAAAACAAATAATTCGATTGTCAGCCTGCCTTTAACTTACTGAAATTAAAAAGGAAAAAACTATTTCCCCAAAGAGGGAATTGAGTCAATTAACCTCACAGTGAATTGTGTTAATGAATTTAAAATCCATGGCCCAAGAAAAATAATCGCTCCCAGAATAGCCGCGATTTTGGGAACAAAAGTCAATGTCTGCTCCTGAATGGATGTAGTGGCCTGAAAGATAGATATGATCAAACCAACTCCCATTCCGATCAATAACAAAGGAGCGGAAATGATCAGCACCTCCAAAATTCCGTTTCTCACCAAATTAACTGCCATTCCAAAATCCATTTTTTACACAACCTCCTTTTGGCTATCCAAAACTCTCAATCAACTTCCGCACAATCAAATCCCACCCATCGGCCAAAACAAAAACAATCAATTTAAAGGGCATGGATATCATCACCGGCGGCAGCATGATCATGCCCATGGACATTAAAGTGGATGCCACAACCATGTCGATTACAATAAAAGGAATAAACAATAAAATTCCGATTTTAAAAGCATAAGTTAGCTCGTGGAGCACAAAGGCCGGAATTAAAATATAAGTAGGCACATCCAGATCTGTTTGAGGTTTAGGAAGGTCCTGCATGGTCATAAAGAGCCTGATATTTTCATAATCCCCTTCGAGCTGACGAAACATAAACATTCGCAAAGGCCCCTCTACTTTGGTATAAAGCGCGTCAATTCCAATTTCTTCAGCCGCAAAGGGAGCGAACCCTTCATCATACATTTGCGTAAAAGTTGGCCACATGATAAAAATGGTCAAAAACAAGGCAATACCCATGAGAACCGTTGTCGGAGGAACTTGTTGAAGCGAAAGAGCGCGTTTTATGAAATCAAACACAATAGCAATGCGCAAAAAACAGGTTGTCAATATTATCAAGGAAGGTGCAAGGGTCAGAACCGACAGCAACAAGAGCAGCTGAATTGAAAGAGCCACTTCCTGGTTTGTTTCAGCCTCGCGAACATTAAAATCAACAAAAGGGAAACCGGGAATTGTCACATTATTCTGGGAATAGACTGGTCCTATAGCAGTAAAGAGTAATATAATAATACAAAGTGTCAGTCGAAACCTGTTTTTCATTTCCCCTCCCAATGAAAAAAAGAAACACCCTTTGCCCGAAAAGTGTTTCTTAAGAAACTACTCGCGCAGTCTCTTTAACCTGTCCTGTTGCTTTTTCATAAATTCAACCGGAGATGAAGAAACAGCTGCCGGTTCTTCAACCCTAGCCGAAGACTGCTTTGGCTGAAACAATCTTGCCAGCAAATCATTAAACCCGAGTTTTCCCTTTTCGGAGTTTTCCGCGGACAAGAGCCTTAACCGATCAATTGTCTCCTTATCGTCAATCTCCTTCAGAAGACTGACCGATTGATCAGCAGCGCCGATAAGATAAAATTGCGATGCCAATTCAATTAAATGCAATGCATTATTTCCCTGCAAAGCCAGGGATGATACTATTTTCATCATTTGGTTGTCAGGAGTCTTTAGCCGAGCTGTGCGCTTTAAAAAATGGAGAAAAACCATCAAAACAGCCACTACCAAAACCAACACAAGGATCATTTTGAAAAAGTCCCAAATCGAAAAAACATCATTCGATGGATTCACCTCTTCACCAGAACCCCCGGGTTCAGCTTCAGAATCAGGATTTTCGGTTAAAATAAAGGTCGGAACAGTCTTCTCATTATTGCCTGTGTTATCCGGAGTTTCTGAATTGTCTTGCGAAAAAACAGGAAATGCAGTTATTAAAACAAGCAAAATTCCTAAAAGGAATTTGCCGTGAGTCGTGATGTTCAGTTGTCCCTCCCAGATAAAAGCATAATTATATTATGCTCCTCTTTGTTATAAAACATTTTTTAAAATTTTTCAAGGGTTAACTAAAAAAAACTTGACTTATTGAAGCTCTTGCAAAAACGGAGTTTCACACAAACCATGAAAATGGCGGATAAGTATTTTTTTACCAGTGTTTAAGATATTATTCCACAGCTTTCATTAAATTGCTTATGCCTGGACATTTGCAATCATATCAATTGTGACAAGTTAAAAAACGAAAAAAACCATGAAAAATAATAGCAGAGGCTAGTATTCTTCCAAAAAAACAAAACATCCAACATCCAGACAACAAAAAAGCAGAAAAGTTTTCAAATAACACAAATTCCGGCCAAAACAGAGAACTGGCTCTAGCACGATCGTAAAAATGTTCGAAAAAGCAGAGAATAATCCTGTGTTATCAGGTCATATCATTCATACGGTCCATGGGAGATACAATTTCGGTAACACGCACACCGAAATTTTCATCAATAACAACCACTTCACCCTTGGCAATCAATTTGTGATTCACCAGAATATCAACAGGTTCTCCAGCCAGTTTGTCCAGCTCGATAATTGTTCCTTCACCGATTCCCAGAATATCCTTAATCAATTTTTTGGTGCGCCCCAGTTCAACAGTCATTTCCATATAAACATCCATGAGCAATCCAATGTTTCCCTGCTCATGGGATATGTTCTGCCCCTGAAGGTTTGGGAATTGAACAGATTGAACACTGGGAGAACCCAAACCAGGATTACCACCGCCCATTAAACCAGACAAGCCGTTGCCATTCATTTTAGGTTGACCACTCTGACCACCCATAACATCGTTGCCTCCAAGACCACCGCCAAACATGGCATCCAGATCACCTGTATCCATAATTGAGGTTTCAGCGCCACCACCACTGTGTCCGCCGGTAACCTGTTTAACCACATCAGTGGAATATATTTCAAAAAGCTTTGACGTGCCTCCGTTCACCTTTACCTTATACTCTGCCACAACAATCTGGTCACCCTGGGGCAATGAAATAGCCGCCTTGGGGATACGCTTTGCCTCGGGAGGCTCTGTTGTTACAGTCTGATTAATTTTGTTGCCAATCGCTGTTAAGGCCGGGCTGGATATATTGGAAACAGCCTCGGACAAGGTGGACAAAGCCATTTCGTCAAGTTCAACACCTTCCTGGCCAAGCATCATTTCAGCGGTTTTCAATGCAAAATCCGTATCCATGATGGAAGAATGCTCGCCGCTCAAACCGCCGCTAAAATCAGCCTTTACTTCCACTACACTGTCGGGCAGCAAACCAAGCAACTGATCGCCAGGCATAATACTCAAGGTCGGACCGCTTATAGCGATAGTCTGACTGGTCAGCATCGAAATATTGGAGGATTGAGACTCCACAACACCCTGCAAAATGCCTAAAAACGCGCTTTTATCCTGATCAGACAAGCCGCCGCCCACATCCTGAAAACCCGAGTCAAAATCTATATTATCAGTTCCCTGCAATAAAGCATCAATTTCGTCTTGCGACAAAGATCCGTCACTCATAGACTACTCCTCCACATCTGTTGAGAGCTCTTCAAAATCCTGTTTGCTAACATCCTCAAGGCGCTTTGTTACCTGAACAGCCACCTTATTTGCCACCATACCCGGCCGGCATAGAAATTTCTTCCGGTTCCCAATTTTCAGCACCATGGGGTCGCCCTTGCGCACACTGTACAAACGAATAACATCACCAGGCGTCAGGGCCAACACATCCCTGACCTTCAGATTGATGCTGCCAATCTCGGCGACCAAAGGGACTTCGATTTTTGAAAGCCGCTCCCGTAAAATATTCAAATTCTCCGTTGTCGTTCCCCTGCGCACCGATGAATACCAGTACTGAGCCGACAACTTGGAAATAATCGGTTCGATGGTCAAATAGGGAATACAAAAGTTCATCATACCCTCGACCTCGCCGACCTTTGTTTCCAGAGTAACCAGAACAACCATTTCAGTTGGAGGCACAATCTGGGCAAACTGGGGGTTGGTCTCAATTTGACCTAATCTCGGCCTTAAGTCAATCACCGTACTCCAGGCTTCACGCATATTTCCCAAAATTCTTACGATAATACCTTCCATAACCGACTGTTCAATATCGGTGAGGTCCCGGGAAAATTTGGTGCCCTCCCCCTGGCCGCCGAACAAACGGTCGATAATGGAAAAAGTAACAGCCGGGTCTATTTCCAGAATAGCCGAACCTTTCAAAGGATCCATATTTATAACCGCCAGGGTCGTGGGATTAGGAATGGACCGGATAAATTCCTCATAGGTCAGCTGATCAACCGAAGCCACATGCACATGAACCAGAGAACGAAGCTGGGCTGAAAGCGAGGTGGTTGTTAATCGCGCGAAGGTTTCATGCATAATGGAAACCGTTCGTATCTGATCTTTGGAAAATTTGTCAGGACGCTTGAAATCATAAATCTTGATTTTCTTCTGATCAGCCGCCTGAGTAATTTCCTGTGTTTCAACCTCGCCGGAAGAAATCGCTGTTAAGAGCTGGTCAATTTCATCCTGCGACAATACTTCAGTCATTTAAAACCCCTTAAAAGCAGCCATGTTTTATTTACAAAACAAAGGTCCATATTTGAAATTGTTGCCTTAAAAGGCCTGTAATTCATTAAAAAGCACCACATTAATACGTTCAATCATTAATTCAATGATCATCTCCTTTAATTCATTCTGGAGCTTTTCAGCATTGGAAATACTCAATTCCTCTGCCTCTTTGCTTCCCAAATGAATCAAAATAAGATTCTGGATCTGAATACGCCTGTCCAGAAGTTCCTGCTGAACCGCGTTATTCCCCGGTACATAACCAATAGACACCGAAGCAATAAAATTCTTGGCCGGCTTATCAGCAGTTAATCCCCGAATCGTATCAAGATTGTTAAACCAGGCATACATTTCCTTTTTATTGGAATACTGCTCGGAAATTGATTGAGGAGGCTGGGTCACAGTTCCCTTAATCAAGTTCTGAAACATGAAATAGGAAATAGTCACAATCAAAATAATCAAGAGCGCGATAATGGCCAACCATTGTAGAATCTTGATGACAATAGCCGGTAAAAAACCGACCTTTTGCCCCACCTCTACATCGTCCGAACCACCGGTCTCTTCATCTTCCAAAAAACTGTCATCATCAGCCATAAAGGGCAATCTCCTTTAGCTTATTTTATCAAAGAAAAAAACTTTAATCAAACCCTAATCATGTGAGCCATGTTATTAACATTGGCCAAATCAAATCAATTAAGCACAAACATAGAATGGCTTTTAACAGAAAACAAAATGGCCTGTTTCAAAGTGACTGTTCGGGCGTTGCCTGCTGCCACAGCCCTATTCACTCCCGACAGCCTTTTTTAATAAAAATGTTCAGATGCTGAATAGCAAGCGGCAGCAGGCCAGGCTTTGCGCGGCTCCGCTGTTGCTTCGAAAGCCTGGAGCGCGAAATAATCGCGCCCCAGGCTTTTTGTGAATGTTTTTTGAAAAAAACATTCACCACCGCTCCAATCCTTAACGCTTTACACCAGATGTCCTTGCCAGGCTTAAAGCGCCATCCCTGTTTCACGCGTTAGGGATGGTTGCCATGGCTTGCCATTTTTTCAAAAATGGCAAGCCAAAGCGTTTTCGCGCGGATTATTTCCGCGCGAAAACCTTCGAAGCGCCTAGTGGAGTGGCAACAAGCCCGGCCTGAAAGCCCCCGGGCTTATCAGGCAACGCCCAACAAGATCCACAGAACAAATAAACAGAAAGCCGGCTTTCACAAGAAGCAGGAATTCTATAAATGCCCTGATGTCAAAACAACAATATCAACCCGGCGGTTCAGAGCCCTTTGCTCGGCTGTACTTTCATCCATGGAATAGGGAACCGTGTCGGCAAAACCAGCCACCTGAAACTTTTTCTCGTCCACGCCATACTGCACAAGATAATGCAGCACATTGGTGGCGCGGGCTGTTGAAAGCTCCCAGTTGGAAAAAAACTCATCCCCAGGATCAGTGGGAATGGAATCAGTATGGCCTTCTATCCTGAATTTGGTTAAGGGGTCTGAAAGGTCAGGGTCATTAAAAAGCTTGGCCAGATTCTGGAGAACATCCCGGGTTTCCTCAATATTCACATCAGAGGACCCCACATCAAAGAACAAATCCCCGGCAAGGGAGATGATTAATCCCCGCTCATCCTCCTTTACCCTGAGTTTTTGGGTCTTTTGGGCCATTTCAAACAAGGCCTTGGCCCGTTTCCTTGCCTTATCCAATGCCCGCCCCTGCTCCATGGAAGGCAGGCTCATGATGGTGTTGCCAAGTTCAGCCAGTTTTCCTTCCTGCAGAGTGTTTCCGCCGCGCATTGTTCCCAGTCCCTGAAACGCGGCCAGAATCATTCGAAGTTCGCTGCCGTCAATTTCCGCTGTGGTGAACATCATGATAAAAAAGGTCAAAAGCAGGGTGGTCATGTCTCCATAGGTCAAAAGCCAGTCAGGAGCACCCTCAGAGACCTTTTTTTTCTTCTTTTTGCGTTCTTCAGCCATGGTTTCTCCTATTCGGCCACTGATTCCTGCTGTATGGCTTCACGCTTTGATGGAGGCAAAAATGACAGCAATTTTTCCTCAAGAATACGGGGATTATCGCCTGATTGAATGGACAATATCCCTTCTATCATAATTTCCTTAACCAAAGCCTCGGCCTCATCTTTTACGGTCAATTTTTCCTTAAAGGGAATAAGCAGAAGGTTGGCAAAAAAGGCTCCATAAAGGGTTGTAATCAAGGCAACGGACATACCAGCACCAATGGCTGACTTGTCTTCAATTTTTACCATCATGGCAATCAGACCGATCAAGGTCCCTATCATTCCAAAGGCTGGGGCGAATTTTCCCCAGTTATCAAACAAAGTGATTCCCTGGGCGTGCCGCTCCTGGATTTTATTCAACTCGGTATTTAGCACATTCTTGATAATATCAGGATCAGTACCGTCAACCACCAGCTGAATGCCTTTGCGTAAAAAATCTTCCTCAACACTTTCCAGATCATCTTCAAGAGCCAGAATACCGTCACGCCGTGCTTTTTCTGAAAAAGCCACCAGACTTTGAATCAGTTTTTCCTCTTCATAGCTGCGAATTGTAAAAAGCTGTCCGAAATAGGAAAAAATCATCATAACCCGGTTCAAAGGAGTCGCGACCATGATGGCCCCGAATGATCCAATAATCGTGATCAAAAAAGAAGGAAGGTCAACAAACATTATTGGATTGGCTCCGTTACTGATAACACCAATAACAACAGCCAGAGCGCCCAAGGCTATTCCTAATATCGTACTAAGATCCATTTTTCACTTACTCCTCGTTTTTAAAGGCGCCGATCAGGCGCCTGTATTGGACTATTCGTTTATAAACCAGTTCATATTCTTCTTTCACAATCAAACGCTTGCCGGAAAGCATAACCAATGTGGTATCGGGATTGGATTCAATGTATTCTATCTGATGAGGATTGATGTAATATTCTGTTCCGTCCAGTTTTGTTACTTTGATCATTTACTTATTCATCCTAGGGCTTATCGCTTTAATGTCAAGAGCTCCTGCAGCATCTGGTCGCTGGTTGTTATGGTCTTTGAATTGGCCTGAAAACCTCGCTGAGTGACAATCATATCGGTGAACTGTTCGGCCAGGTCCACATTGCTCATTTCAAGAGCGCCGGCAATAATCTTACCCCGGCCTTCGGTTCCGCTTGTGCCAACCATGGCATTTCCGGAATTATTGGAAACCACATAATTATTTTCACCCGCTTTTTCAAGGCCGCCGGGATTGGTAAAACTGGCCAAAGCCACTTGTCCCAATGCCCTGTTCGCGCCATTTGAATACACACCGGTTATAACACCAGATTGGTCAATCTTGAAGGTTTCCAGATAGCCCATGGTATAACCGTTTTGCTCACGAATCTTGGTTGAAAAATTTTCAGCATACTGGGTGATACTGTCCAGCGGAGAACCTACTGTTCCCAGGTTTAGATTAAAGGTTTGGCGGTATATACCTCCGCCCGCGTCAGGATCCGCGTCTGCCACATCAAAGGCAACCGAAACATTCAAGGCATCGGTATCCAAGGTGTCTCCCTGGGCATCAAGCACAGATTGCAGCACACCATTGTTGTCAAAATCCAGCAAAAAGGTATTGTTCGTTCCATTAGCCGCGCCAACATCGGCGATCACATTGGTGTCAACTGCCGCCTGGGGATCGACCACTACCGTGGCCTGCCAACGGTTGGCGACAGCGGCATCTTTTTGAAATCGCACCTCAAGGCGGTGTGTGCGGCCAAAGGAATCATATACATCAAAACTGGTTTGCCACTGCCCTTCCGTGCCAATCTGGGGCGCGTTTTTATCCAGATTACATGCCAATCGAACATCGGTTGTCGCGAAAGCAGGGTCCTTGGAACCAACAGGAATAATTAGATCTTCACGATTTCCAGCCGTATTGATCACCACATTTCCCTGTTCATCGACCTGCGACATCCATCCCTGAACCTTTAAACCATTGGCAGGATTCACCAGATAACCATCCTGATCAAGGCCAAAGGCCCCGTTCCGGGTATAAAAGGTTTTCTCACCCTCGGAAAGAATAAAAAAGCCGTTTCCCTGCAAGGCTATATCGGTCATGACACCGGTTGTCTGCAAAGCGCCTTGGGTGTGGATCGTGTCGATGGAATTAACATTCATTCCTAATCCGACCTGTTTCGGGTTAATACCTCCCACATCGTCGGTGGGCTTAGCCGCGCCGGACATGGTTTGAGAAAGCATATCCTGAAAAGTCACACGGCCTTTTTTAAAGCCATTGGTGTTAACATTAGAAATATTGTTACCGATCACATCCATTCGGACCTGATGATTCTGCAATCCGGAAACACCGGAATAAAGTGATCTCATCATAAGCTATGCCTCCTGTTTAATTTTCAATAATATTTTGGACCTGTGAGATTTCAAAGGACTGCCCATCAATGTATATCAACCCTAATTCGGCATTTGAAATTTTATCAACCTTGCCGGTAAGCATTTCTTTGCCGTCAAAAACCTCGACGGTTTTACCAAGCATGGAAATAGCGGAATTCTGATTCACCATCTGGGAAATCTTGGCCATTTCAGCTGTCATGTTTTTCATTTGTTCAAGTGATGAAAACTGGGCCATCTGGGCGATAAATTCCTTATCTTCCATGGGTTTGGTGGGGTCCTGATGAGTCAGCTGCTGAAGCAGGATGGTTAAAAAAGCATCTTTATCCAGTTCCTGTTTCATTTCACGGCCTTGCCCTACTGTTTTATTATAATTATCGACTTGCATTTTAAGTCGATTGTAATTTTCACCGCTGATTCTCGGTGTATCAAAACTAATATCAGACATATTTTTTCTCCTTACACAACAACATTAACCAAGGCCACTCCGGCCGCGTTTTCGTCATATTCAATCTGGTTCTTGTCAAATTCTTCCTGCACCGATTTGCTGTCAGTAAAGGGTAAAACCTGAGGTTGATGGTTGGATCGATCCTGATCCTGATACTGCTGCCCCACCGACACCTCCAAGGCCACACTTTCATAACCTCCGCTTTTTAAAGAATCGGCAAGAGTGCTTAATGAAGAATTAATAATCTCCTTCACAGTATTATTTTCGACAAAAATCCGGCCTTCTATATGATTTTGATTTAAATTTACACGCATTGTCACACGGCCCAGGTTTTCGGGTTTAAGCACCAATCTGATCTCTCCCTGGTTGCCTTCTTTAAGAACAAATTTGGTATGCCGCACCAGATCAGTTTGAAAGCGTTCTTTCAGGCTTTGCAGCATTTCGGAATTCTTAAGGCTAAAGCCTTCCTGTTTGCCAAAGGACTTAAAACTTTCGGCGCCTTGATTCAAATCCATCGTGTCCTTTATAAGCACTTGAAAATCACGGCTTTCTTTCTGGCTTACCTGCTTTTGAGCTTCGGTTTCAGGTAAAGCATTTTTTACCTTAACATCATTAGAGTTTTCATCTGCTTTGACTTTCTTTGCCAAGGCAGCACTCTCTTTCGGGTTTTTTCGCAAATCCACAAGTTCAACCTTGTTTTTAATGACTTCAAGGGCTTCCCTATTGTTTTTGCCATCAGATTCCCTTACCGCTGGTTTTAGCTCGCCGATTTTTCCCAATTCCAGGGCATTGAGCCATGATTTTACCGCGGCAAAGGCATCGGTTTCAGAAGATTCACCTGATTCCGATAGATTCAGCTTTTTTTTCAACAATTGCACCACATCCTTGAGCCCGGAATCATCAGGGAGTTCTGTCTTCATCAAGGATTTTAACAGCTTTTGAAGGATTTGCTTGTTTTCAGGCGATTTCTGGATTTCAGAAAAATCTCCCCCCTTGGCTAATAATTGCTTCAGCTGCTGCAGAATTTCGCCAAGTGACATCTTGTTAATGGGAATTTTTGATTTTTGCTCGATTTTTTTTTCAAACCCGGCCAGCAATTCGGAGAAAAGCCCCTTTTGTTCATGGTCCTTTACATACTTGTGCCTGATGGCTTGATTACCCTCTGAAAGTTGTTTCGGACTTTCCGCCGATAACAGGTTTTTTGGAGCAGTATCAACCACTGCTGCCTCCTTGATATACCGGTTATCGTGCTAAAAGCCGTGTCAGCGTTGAAGCCCTTTCAGTCGGCATTAAAGATAACCAGTAAGATACCAGCGAAACAGCACCCTGCCTGCTGGCTTCTTCCTCAGTAACCCTGAGTATATCTATTATATCGGCATCTTGAAGGCCAAGCATAATATTTACTGCATCTTTCGGAGGCATTCCTGTTAATTTTTCACTAATTAATATCAGATTTTTGCTTCTGTCATTAACTTCCTGCAATTTAAGGGCAAAGGCTTCCTGTTGCTCGGTAATATTCTGTTGTTGCTGCTCGATTTCAGCGGATATCTGCTCAATTTCTTCCTGCTTTGTCACAATACTTTGTTCTTTTTTATCAAGCTCCTCTGCCCGTAAATCCAGAGCTTCCATCTGCTTCAGCAGATTTTCTTTTTCAAGCAACAGAGGATCGTTTATATCCACATTAGCAGCTGGTTGGCGCACACCCACAAGATTAAAAAGAGGGTTCAGAAGGTTTTTACTTTCAATTATACCCATTGAATCAAACCACCACAGGCCAAATATTACCAGCGCGATTAATAAAAGAATCAATACCAGTATTCGGGTACCAGTGCTCACAAAACTATATCTGGCCACTTTTTATTCTCCTTTTAAATCAAGATTAAGGTTTCGCGCATACTTCTGGGTCGTTAAGTCATCCATTTCCTTAAAAGCCGCTCGAAGTTCTTCCTGATAATACTCATCCTGCCGTTTTTCCTTAAGTTTTTCAAGAACCTTGCGCTTCTGGGAAGCCTCAATATATTTCTTCTGGATTTCCTGGCGCTTTTTTTCTTTTTGCTCCAGCATGATCGTCTTTGTCTTTATTTCCTGAACAAGCTTGTCCGCGAAAAGCTGATGACTCTGAAGCAGTTCAAAACTCAATTGATTGCTGTATTTTGCCAGGTCCTCAAGATTCAGCTGCTTTTGTTTTTCCATAAACTGGATATTGTTTTGAATCACCATGCATTCTCCGGAAATCTCGGCAAGCCTTAATTCCCACTCCCGCTCGGTGTGGCGACGCATTTGCAGAACACGTTCAAGTGGAAACTGAAAGCGCTTCATGGCCCAACTCCTCCGGCGGAATTTCCATACCCGCTATTTCGGCTATTCGTAAAAATATTTCGCTCAAGCTGTTTTTTTCATGGGTACCCTGAATCAGAAAATCATTAATGGCCGATATTTTGGAAACAGCTTCATCAATCTGGGGGTTTGAACCCTTTACATAGGCCCCCACATTAATCAAATCCTCGGAATCAGCGTACATCGCCATCATGCGGCGAATATAAGCGGCAACTTTTTTTGTTTGCGGCCCTGTTATCTGATTACAAAGCCTTGAAATAGAGCGCAAAACATCAATTGCCGGATAATGGTTCCGTTGGGTAAGCTTTCGTGATAAAATAATGTGGCCATCGAGAATACCGCGAACCGTATCTGAAATCGGTTCATCCATATCATCACCTTCGACAAGTATGGTATAAAAAGCGGTAATGGTTCCCTTTGAGCCTGTTCCGCTTCGCTCAAGCAGCTTGGGTAATGTGGAGAAAACAGAAGGCGTAAAACCGCGGTTGGCAGGAGGTTCTCCAATAGCCAGTCCGATTTCCCGCTGGGCCCGCGCGAATCGGGTAAGAGAATCGAACATCAGCATAACATCCTTGCCCTGGTCCCTGAAATACTCGGCTACTGTGGTTGCCACATAGGCCCCGCGCATACGGGCTATTGCCGGCTCGTTTGAAGTAGCCACAATAATAACCGAACGCTTCAGACCTTCTTCGCCAAGGTCGTTTTCAATAAACTCCCGCACTTCCCTGCCTCGTTCACCTATCATGGCAATCACATTTATATCGGCTGAAGTATTTCTGGCTATCATTCCCAGCAAGGTCGATTTTCCATAACCAGACCCTGAAAAAATACCCATACGCTGGCCCTTGCCCATGGTCAGCAAAGCATCGATGGACCTGACACCGGTTGAAATAACCTCGGTTATACGTTTTCGCTCAAGCACATTAGGCGGTTCGGAAAAAACCCCTCGCCAGACGCTGGAACCAATATCCCCTTTGTTGTCCAGGGGTTTACCGCGGGAATTAAGAACACGGCCCAGCAATTTGTCCGATACCGGAATCTCCAAAGGAGTCCCCCCGGCAATCACCTGGCTTCCGACCTCAATGCCGCCTAATTCATCATAGGCCATAAGTTGGGTAATTTCATCTTTTAAGCCGACCACTTCGGCCCAGGCGGTTTTACTATTTTCCTCACACACAATCTGACAGATTTCGCCGACCTTGGCGCGAGGGCCATGGCTTTCAACCAGCAAACCCTGGACTCTGCGGACAACACCGGTATATTTGATTGGGTCCACTTTTTCCAGCAAAGCGGAGTATTTTTCAAAAAGGCTCATGGTTATCCTTCCTTTTTGATTTTTATGGGCATCATTTCAAGAATTTTAGATTCCAGTTCATGGAGCTGACTTGAAATTCGCGCGTCAATTTGGCCGAAATCGGTTTCAATAATACAACCGCCCCGATCCACCGAGGAATCCTCAAGAATGGAAATGTTTTTAACATTTTCTACCATATTCTGAAACTGGGTCATATTTTCAGAAGCCAGTTCAAGATCAGCCATGTTTACTCGCAAAACAACATCGCCCCGGCCTTTCAGTTTTCGCAAAGCCTGAACCACATTATTAATCACCACATTCTTCTGATTTTCTGAAATAACCTTGATGACCTTTTTCGATATCTGAAGCACAAGATTGATCAATTGCGTTTCAGATTCCTCAACAATTTCGTTCCGCCTATCAATGGCTTTGGTCAATATCAAATGCAGCCGGTCTACCAGACGCTGAACCTCATTTTTACCCGCGTCAAAACCCTTATCATGGCCTTCCTTGTAGCCCCGCTCATAAGCACCTGATTCAATTTCACCGATTTTTTCTTTGGCTTCAGATAAAATTTCATTGGCTTCAGCCTTAGCTTCGTCTACCAGGCGTTTGGCTTCATCCTGAGCTTCCTGCCTTGTTTTCTGCACCTGGTTTGTTTTTTTCTGAACCTCATCAAAGGCCACTTGCTCCGCATCCTTGATTATTCTTTCAGCCTCAGCCTTGGCCAATTGAATCATCTGGGCCTTTTCCTCTTCCCACCTTTGTTTATATTCTTCTATTTCAAGCTTAACATCCTCAAGGCTCTCGGTTGGCAAATCATCGATGGGTTCAATCTCTTCTTCAACCTCCACCTCGAATTTCGGGGGATCGATGGCCACTTTCTGCGCGAGATTATGAATTTCTGTTGGTCTGAAAACATGCTTTGCCACAGTATGCTCCTTGCGCTGGTTTTCACACAAAAACCTTATCTTCGGAAAGCCGATAAAATAACAGCTTTCAATTTATATTTTGTTGGGCGTTGCCTGCCTCCCCTTCGGTCCGGCAGGCCGGGCTTTCCGCGGTATAAAATCCTCGGCGCGATTTTTTCGCGCCTCCGGGTTTCAGGCGCCCCTTTTTGAAAAAAGGAGCGCCTGCCGCTGCAATCCCTAACGCGCTACAGCGGGATAATCGATTCACTATCCGCTTACGCTGTTATAATGGGTTAGGGATCGGAGCGATGCTTCGTCTCTTTTTCAAAAGTGACGAAGCAAAGCGTTTTTGGACGGATAATTTCCGTCCAAAAACCTTCGAAGCGAAAGCGGAGTCGCCTAGAGCCCGGCCCGAGCCCCTTAAGGAATGCCATTTTATATTTTGACATTTCCCATGATATACAAAGTTTCCCCACCTATCAGGGTAGCTTAATAATTGGACAAATGCAAAATGGCCGTTCCTTGAACTAAAAAAAACGCGATTTTACGCGGCCGGGCAACCCCCGAATAACAATCACAAATCAAATACAAACATCAAACAACCAGTTCGTCCTCGCCGGCGCGGGCAACGACGATTTCACCCTGTTCCTCGAGCTTGCGAATAATCGATACGATTTTTTGCTGGGCCTCTTCAACATCCTTCAAGCGGATGGGTCCCATATAATCCATGTCTTCTTTCAAAAGGGTAGCGGCGCGCTTGGACATATTCCGAAAAATCTTGTCCTGCACCTCGGAATCCACCGCTTTGAGGGCTTTGGCCAGTTCCTGAGTATCGACCTCGCGAAGAACCTTCTGAATGGCGCGGTCGTCAAGCAGCACGATGTCTTCGAATATGAACATGCGCTTTTTGATTTCTTCGGCCAACTCAGGATCGTCTTCCTCAAGTGATTCGATAATGGTTTTTTCCGTGGAACGGTCAACCAGGTTAAGAATATCAACAATGCTTTCAACACCGCCGGCTGCTGTGTAGTCTTCACTCGAGAGAGTGGACAATTTTTTCTCGAGCACCCGCTCTACCTCGCGTAAAACTTCAGGCGAGGTCCTGTCCATGGTGGCAATTCGCTTAGCAACATCGGACTGGATTTCATGAGGCAGACTACCCAAAATAATCGAAGCTTTTTGAGGTTCCAAATAAGCCAGAATCAAGGCAATGGTTTGGGGATGCTCCTGCTGGATAAAGTTTAACAAATGGGCCGGGTCGGTGCGTCGTATGAAATCAAATGGCCGAACCTGCAACGAAGATGTCAGACGGTTGATGATATCCACGGCTTTTTGAGGCCCCAAGGACTTTTCCAAAAGTTCACGGGCATAGTCAATACCGCCGGAGGAAATGAAATCCTGGGCCATCATGAGTTCCTGGAATTCCATGAGCACTTGATCGCGATCAGCGGCTTCTATATTTTCAAGACGCGCGATTTCAAAAGTAAGCTGTTCAATCTCGTCTTCCCGAAGGTGCTTGAAAATTTCAGCGGATATTTCACTCCCCAGAGTAACAAGAAAAATAGCAGCCTTTTGACGACCGTTTAAAGCTTTCTTGCCTCCGCCTTTTTTGGGAGGCCCGCTGCTGGCTTGAGCGTGGGCTTTCTTTGCCATAATCCTATTCCTCCATTAACCAGGTTCTGATAAGCTGAGCCACATCCTCAGGATGCTCGCGGGCCATGTTGATGGCATTTTCCTGCATCTCCATCCTGGCCCTCTCCTCAACAGTAAGCTCAACATCCATGCCCTGCTCTTCAGCGCTCTTAAGAGCTGCTTCACGCATGGCCTGGTGCTGTCTGGCCAATTCTTCTTCTTTCTCACGACGCTTTCTTTCAATATACTTCGAAAGCATTCTTAATACAACTGCCATGAAAATAACAATTCCAAGCCCGATGAGTATCCAGAAAACCGTTTGGGCCATCTGTCGTCCCTGACGATATTTGGCATCTTCCGCTTCAAACAGGGCACGCCGATCGACGGGAATATGTTCAACCGTCACCGAATCACCTCGGGCTGGGTCAGCTCCTATGGAATCCTCTATCAAGCGCTGGACCTTACGAAGGGTTTCACCATCTACCGGAACATAAGAGCGTTTCACCTTTGAAGGATTATTCTCTTCAAACATGATTTCACCCTTGGAATCATAGTGCTTTTCCCAGTAACCATCAACATTTATACCAATGGTTAAACGCTTAATTTTATAAGGTTGTTCCTGACGCTCGGTGTTTTTTTCACCGACTTCGTAATTGGTGGTCTCGGAATTCTGATCATACTGGCCAACCAGAGTAGACAAATCCTTGTAAGCAGGAGGCACCTGCCCTTCCTGGCCCGGAGGGCCTTCAGGAGTAAAACCGGTCCCCTTAAAGGATTCCGCGCTTGTCTGTTTTGACCGGACAATATTGTCCTTTATTTCCAATTCGCTGTAAGGTGTTTTGGGATCGTCAGAACGGAGGGTAACCGGAATAATCTCTTTTAAGGTGCTGCTTTCCTTGCTGGTATCCAGTTCGATTTCCAGTTTTGGAATACTGACTCGATCGGGTGTGAAAATATTTCCCAAGGATTTAATAATTTCACCATGGTATTTCCGTTCCAGCTTTTCTTTCAAAGCCATTTCACGGCTGATAAGATCAAGACGGTCCTGCTCCGCGTAATTTTCAAAATCATTCAACTGAAGTCCGTATTGATCAGTAATAACAAGATTTTCATGGGTCAGACCGCTGATAGACGACATGATCAGGCGTTCGATACCTTCTACCTTGTAACGCTCTTCATGAAGGTCCACCCCGGGCTTGGCCGTGAGCTGAACAGATGCGGTAAAGGGTTTTTGATCAGCCTGGAAAAGTTCATTCTCGGGCATATCGACAACAACAGATACCGCGTCAATATCATCAAGCGCCATGATATGCTGCTCCAGATTGCGGGTGATGGAACGGCGTAGATTTATCTTGCGGTCAAAATCGGTTAATGTCCATCGTTCAACATCGAAAAGGTCCCAGGGATCGGAATCCTCGGGAACAAGATCCTCGCTGACCAAAAGGCTCCGCATTCTCTGAGCCTTTTTAGGATCACGTACCTGAATAATATTATCAGTGGTCAATTCATAATCGCCCGGAAATTCTTCGTCAAGCCGGGTCGTAATACGCGCGAGAAGATTATCATCTTTTATGGGTACTTGATAAAGCCGGACCATGGTTGGTCTTGAGCTAAAGGATAATAACAGCACGATGGCAATGAGTACCACGCCTATCACACTGAAAAATATCACTTTTTGAACAGTCGACCATTTTGCCCAGATAGTCTTAATCTGTTCCATCATTTTTTTAAAGAATTCGTTCATTTCCCCTCCCTGAATGAACCCATTCTAGCTAATTAACATTTCACATCAAAAGCTGTTTATCGCGTTGAAATGATCTCCCTGTAAGCTTTGATGGCTCCATCAACGATGGATTTTGTCATGCTTAAAGCCATATTGGCTTCCGCGATAGCTATGGTTACATCATGAACATTCACAGAATCAGGGTTAGTTATCATCTGCTGACTCAGTTCATTTGAATGCCCCTGAAGATCGTTAACTTGATTAAAGGCGTTTAAAAGCATTTCGCCAAAGGCCTTTTCCGTTGTTTCAGGTTCTTTTACCTCACCGCGGCCAGTCAAGTGTTCCTGACTGGTTCTGGCCATCTGGACATTTAACCCATTTGTATCAGCTGCCGAATAAAACATCTATACTACCTCCCGATTTCCAAAGCTTTCATAAACATACTTTTTGATCCGTTTACAACCGCCACATTGGCTTCATAAGAACGTGAGGCGGAAATCATATCCACCATTTCACTGACAACATTCACATTGGGATACTCCACATAACCCTTTTTTTCGCCTGTTTTATATGCATCGGGATGTGTGGGATCATAAACCAGACGAGTGGAAGCGTCCATATCTTTTTCAATGGTATTAATTCGAACACCCTTGCCCACTCCATTATCCAGATAATCGGGTAAAAAAGGACTTCGCCAATAGGGCTGGTCCACTTTTGGCCGAAAAACCACACGGCTTCTGCGAAAGACCCCGCCTTCACTGGTCCGGGTTGTATTCACATTAGCAATATTGTCGGCGATCACATCCAGCCTGGTTTGCTGAGCAGTCAGACCGGTTGACGCTGTATTAATGCTTGAAAAAATTCCCATCATTCACCTTCCTATGGTTTTAACACAATATTTATTCTGGAAAATTCACTTTGGACCACCTGCACCATGGTTTGATAGAGCAATTGGTTTTCCAAAGCTGACATCATTTCAACTTCAACATCAACATTATTGCCGTTGTTTTTTGATTGTGTTAAATAATCAAGTACCCTATTGGCTTTTACATCGCGGTAATCCATGGGTGCGTCAAAGGCAATATGCCGTTTATCTGTCATAAAATTGGGAAAGGATTGTTTTTTTTCGGAATCCAAAGCCCTCTTTAACTGGCTTTCAAAAGTTACATCGGTCCGTTTGAAATTAGGCGTCTCGGCATTGGCGATATTATTGGCAATAACATCGCGCCTTAAAAGACTGACATCCATGGAACGCTTGAGAATATCCATATTTTTTCCAAAACTGCCTGATAAAAACATCTCTTATACCTCTGATTATATGATCGGCATTTTTACACCAGCCATAAGCCTTTTCTAGAATTTTAGACTATAAAATGAAACGCGTCAAATCCCTGTCTTCGATTATTTCATTCAAACGTTCATTTACATAATCTTTTGTCACTTTTATGGTCTGTCCTTTGATATCAGTAGCATTAAAGGATATATCTTCAAGAAGATTCTCCATGATGGTATGAAGCCGACGGGCGCCAATATTTTCGGTTTTTGAATTCACATCCATGGCAATTTCACTTATGCGATGAATGGCCGCTTCATCAAACTCAAGAGTAACTTCTTCTGTTTTTAAAAGCTCGACATACTGAGTGATCAATGCATTTCGCGGCTGAGTCAGGATTTTGACAAAATCCGCGGCTGACAGGGCCTGAAGCTCGACTCGCAAGGGGAAACGCCCTTGTAATTCAGGAATCAGATCCGAAGGCTTGGACATATGAAAGGCTCCGGCCGCTATAAACAAAATATGAGAGGTGTCAATGATTCCATATCGTGTATTTACTTGTGACCCTTCCACAATCGGAAGAATATCACGCTGAACACCCTCCCGGGAAACATCAGCGCCCTGCCGGTTGGCTGAACCAGCTACTTTATCAATTTCATCAAGAAAAATAATACCCATTTGTTCACAGCGATGTTTTGCGATATCAGCGACCTGGTCCATATCAATCAATTTATCCATTTCCTCGGCCAAAATGATTTCACGGGCCTGCTTTATGCTCACCTTTTTTTTCTTCTTTTTATTTCCGAAAATATTTCCCAGACTCCCGAGCTGAATATCCATCTCCTCAAAATTGGTGCCTGAAAATATCTGCATGGAAGGAGAATTACGCTTAACCACATCTACTTCGACCTGTTTATCCTCAAGCTCGCCTTTTTGCAGTTTTTCCCGGAATTTCTCGCGAGTCGACACAGCCGCATCCGAGGCAGGTGTAACGGTAACACTGTTATTCTGTGAACCCATGGCCGCGTCGGGCTTCCCAGGTTTTACACCAGGTAAAAGCAAATCGAGCAAAGCTTCTTCTGTTCGGCTTTCAGCTGTTTTTCTAACATTTTCCTGCATTTCGTTTTTCACCATGGACATGCTAACAGAGAGAAGATCACGCACCATGGATTCCACATCGCGTCCCACATAGCCGACTTCAGTGTATTTGGTGGCTTCAACCTTAATAAAGGGCGCGCCGCTCAATTTTGACAAACGCCGGGCTATTTCCGTTTTTCCAACACCGGTCGGCCCTATCATAATAATATTCTTGGGGGCCACTTCATCGCGTAAATCATCGGGCAATTTTTGTCTTCGCTGCCGATTCCTCAAAGCAATGGCCACCAGTTTTTTGGCCTTATCCTGACCCACGATATATTTATCCAGCTCCTGAACTATCTCCTTGGGAGTCAAATTATCAAAATCAATCATTATTAATTACCTCGCTATAAATTTGAGAATTAGTGTAAATACAAACACGGGATGCGATTTCCAGTGACTTCAGGGCGATTTCATTGGCAGATAAATCCGACCCGTCAAGATAGGCCAAGGCCGCGGAATAAGCATAGGTACCACCACTGCCGATTCCAATCACACCTTCTTCGGGCTCCACTACATCACCTGTGCCTGAAATGAGCAGTGTTTTATCTTTATCAGCAACAAGAAGCAGGGCTTCCAAACGCCGAAGGGCCCTGTCAGTGCGCCAATCCTTGGCCAGTTCCACTGCCGCGCGGGTCAAATCACCGCCATACTCTTTTACCTTGCCTTCAAAACGCTCGAAAAGAGTAAAGGCATCGGCAGTAGCTCCCGCGAAACCGACAATTATTTTATTATCGAAAATACGACGTACCTTCTTTGCATTACCCTTCATCACCGTATTGCCAAGAGTGACCTGACCATCGCCGGCCATGGCAACCTGATTTCCTTTTCGAACCGCCAAAACGGTTGTACCTCTGAATTGACTCATTTTACTACCTGTCCTTCGTTTTTAATATCATTTTCAAATTTGCCCTTAGCATGGGGGTGGGCTTTATTATATATCTTCTGCAATCCTTCAAGACTAACATGAGTATAAATCTGGGTAGTGGATAAATTGGAATGGCCCAATAATTCCTGCACAATCCGGATATCCAGTCCTCGATTTAAAAGATGAGTGGCAAATGAATGCCGAAAACTATGGGGCGTCAACTTTTTGGTTAATTGCATCAATTTAAGATATTTCTCCAAAATATACCTGACACCTCGGTCTGTAATTCGCGCGCCGCGGTTATTTACAAAAAGAGCCTTGGCATTATCTTTAAGGTCTTTGATATCCCGCGTATTTCGCTTCAATATATAATCTTCCAAAGCTCCAAGAGCTTCATCACCCAAAAACACCAGCCTCTCTTTTCTGCCTTTTCCCATGACACGGCAAGATCTGGATTTGAAATCCAGATCGAACAAATTCATTGCAACCGCCTCACTGATACGGCAGCCTGTTGAATAAAGAAATTCAAAAACAGCCCTGTCCCTTTTCCCCAAAAAAGAATCCTCAGGATAGGATAATAATTCCTCAACTTCTTTCTCAAAAAGAAAACCAGGCAGTTTTTTGTTCTTCTTCAACGATGATATGATACCAAATGGGTTAAGGGATAAATAATCCTGCTGAACACAAAACCTGAAAAACCCCTTACATGCCGATAAAATACGATTACAACTCGCTGATGATAAATTTTTCCGTCTAAGCGAATAAATAAACTGGTGAGCATCGATGGTTTTCATCTCTTGAAAAGTCTTTTTGTTCTCATCGAGAAATTCGGACAGTAAATCCAAATCTCCCTGATAAGAGACAAGGGTGTGTTTAGATAATTTACGGATTTCCGCCAAATAAAGCAGATAATCCTTAATCGCTTTCACCGTCGTTCTCGTCTTCCTTTTCATCTTCTTTTTTGAGGTGAATATAATCGCATGCAGCGTTTGAACACACCTTGAAATCACCCCGTTTCTTATCACTTTTTTCCACCAAAAAATAGCCGCATTGGGGGCATTTGATATCCACTGGCGGCGCGTATGTCACAAAATCACAGTCAGGGAAATTGGTGCAGCCATAAAAGGTCTTTCCCCTTGAGCCCTGCCGGCTTTTGGCCACAATTTTCCCGCCACAGCCTTCCTTCGGGCAATCGGCCAAAGGCACAGGCTTCGAATTCATGCACTCGGGGAATCCTGAACAGGCCAGAAAAAAACCGTAGCGTCCCAGCTTTTTTACCATCATTTTTCCGCATTTTTCGCAGGTGTACTCGGTTTCTTCATCAAGAACACCTTTTATAGATTCCAGATTTTCCATTACATGTTCAACCTGTTCATTAAAGGGAGTGTAAAAATCCCTGAGCATCTGAACCCAATCCTGCTGCTCTTCTTCAACCTGATCTAGACGCTCTTCCATGGCTGCGGTAAATTGTAAATCAACAATATCGGGAAAGGATTTATTCAATAATTCATCAATAATTTTACCCAACACAGTTGCCATGAGTTTTTTATTTTTACGCACAACATAATAGCGATCCAGAAGAACCGAAATAATCGGAGCGTAAGTTGAAGGCCGGCCAATGCCGTTTTCTTCCAGAGCTTTGATTATGGAAGCATCGGTGTAATGGGCAGGGCCTTGGGTATAATGCTGTTCCGGTAAAAACTGAACCAATTCCAATGTTTCGCCCTCCTTTACAACAGGAAGAGCCTTGGACTTTTCTTTTGGTGCCAATTGTTTTAAAACAGCCTGAAAGCCCTTTTCAAGAACCACGCTGGCATTGGCCCTGAACAACGCGTCTTTGCACTCAACTTCTATGGTTTTTAAAATGGATTTTGCCGGTGTCATTTGAGAAGACACAAAACGTTCCCAGATAATTGAATAGAGTTTGAATTGTTCCGAAGAAAGATGGGATTTTAAGGACGCTGGTGTTTTATCAGCGTAAGTCGGCCTGATGGCTTCATGAGCATCCTGGGCCTTTTTTCCTGTAGTGTAATTATTAGGCTTTTCCGGCAAGGCTTCGGGATAATTCTCGCCTAAATACTTGCGAACAGCCTCAATAGCTGTGTCGGACACTCGTGTAGAATCGGTACGCATGTAAGTGATCAAACCAACGCGTTCTTTGCCTATATTGATGCCTTCGTACAAGGATTGAGCAACCCTCATGGTTTTTCGTGAAGTAAAACCAAGACGGTTGGCCGCTACTTGCTGCAGCTTGGATGTTGTGAAGGGAGCCTGAGGTTTCAAGGTTTTGGCCTTTTCCTTGATAGACACAACCTTGAAGAGATTGCCTTTCAGGTTTTCGAGAATCCTTTGCGACTCCTTCTCAGAATTAATAACAGGCTTTTCTCCGTTCAAAGCCACCAGCTGGGCAATAATATTCTTCTTACCCTTTGCCAATTCCGCGTCGATGGTCCAGTATTCCTGAGGAACGAATTCATCCACCAGTTTATCCCGGTCACAGATCAGCTTTAAGGCAACAGACTGCACTCGTCCCGCGGAAAGTCCATTCTTTACCTTTTTCCACAAAATGGGCGACAAACGGTATCCTACCAGGCGGTCCAGGATACGCCTCGCCTTTTGAGCGATAACCTTGGGTTCGTCAATCTCGCCAGGGTGATTAACCGATTCACGGATGGCAGTGGGTGTGATTTCGTTAAAAACAATACGCTTGATATCCATGTCCGGATATTTCTTCAGAATCGCGTTTTTTAAATGAAAGGCAATAGCCTCCCCTTCACGGTCATTATCACTTGCCAGCAATATTGATTCAGCTTTTTTCGCTGCTTTATATAATTCCTTCAGAATTTTTGCCTTGCCTCTGATGGTGATATATTCAGGTTCAAAATCGTGCTCTATATCAATGGCCATCCTTGAACGGGGAAGATCAAATAAGTGACCAATAGAAGCAGCTACCTGATACCCCTCACCCAAATATTTTTCAATTGTATTGGCTTTTGCCGGAGATTCCACAATCAACAGTTTTACTTTGTTGTTCTTCTTGCTGTTCTTCGCCATTTACTCACTCCTATATAATGATCCATTGTGCCTGATCGCCTGCCCCTTTAATTCCTTATCCAGGGCCTTTGCCAGTTCAAGGCCAAAATGAATTTTTTCTTCCTTCGATTCTGAACCACTAAAACCAGGGTCATAGGTGGGATCAGACCCAAAGCCCCATTTTCTTAAAATATCCTCTGCTCTGTCAATCACCGGAGCCCCTGTTTCAGCCAATTTTTTTCCCCCTTGGCCATTATTTGCGTTCATCCCCTTTGAATATACAAAAAGATCACGCCCTTGGTCGAGGGCGAAATCCGCTGTGATTAAAGCACCTGATCGAACAGGAGCCTGTACCACCAAAGTTGCCTTGGCCAGGCCGCTGACAATGCGATTTCGCGCTGGAAAATGATGTTTCATGGGCGGAGTACCGGGCGCGTACTCGGAAACAAGAACTCCCCCTTTATCAAGAATAGCATGGGCGGTTTTTAAGCAAACCTGGGGATAAATCTGGTCTATTCCATTTCCTAAAACCGCGGCTGTAAAACCCTGCCCGCTTAGGGCACCTTCATGACACTCTTTATCAATACCCTTGGCCAATCCAGAAACAATAGCTACTCCCCTGACAGCGAGATCCCTGGCAAGACAAAAAGCAGCGCTCCTTGCTTCACCTGTTGGAAAACGGGTGCCGACCATGGCCAGGCTATCAAAAGAAGACCACTCCGGCCACTGGCCCCTATAAAAAAGCAATAAAGGCGGATCATAGATTTCTTTTAGCAATCCGGGATAATGGGGATCACCATAGGCCACCAAGCTGATGGAAGACTGACCGAGCATATGGGCAATTTTTTCAGCATCGGCTATGGCTTTTTGAGGATTCCATGAAGATTTATTCACCCTCCGCCTCAGAATACCCCCAATATCATGAACATCAAGGAGGGTCAATTGATCAACCTTGCTGAAGAGCTCAAAAAGAAGAATGCGTTCAGCTGGTTTTAAAAAACCAAGCTGGTTAAGGGTCAGAATATAATGCAATACCTCACCGGATGCCATATATTTCCTCGGCGATCTGCTTTTTTAATTCACCGGCCCTTATGGTGCTTGTCTGGTCAAAATCGAGTGTAATGATTTCATCGTATTGATCCATGGCTTTTTCAAGATAAGTTAAGGGCTCGGCTGTCAGGGAAGCCAATTGATAATAAATAATGGCCCTCAGAAAAAGGGCATCCCGGTGTCGTGATTCCTGGGCAATCAGTTTATCAAGATATTCCAAAGCCTTGCCGGGCATTCCCAATTCCATGGAATATAATATGGCAATACCATATAAACTATCCCTGTTTTTCGGATCCAATTCAAGAGAACGCTGATAATAGACACGCGACAAATCGAACCACTGGTCTTTTTTGTTCCCATCAGCCGGATCAAGATAGGATTTGCCCACCCATCCCGCTGACGCTCCAGCGAGTTGATACAAGATCGCGTTTTTGGGAAAAGCCAGAATTGCCTTTTTTAAAGCCTCAAAGGCTTTCTCATACATTTCGCGGTCTATAAAAGCAAGAGCCAGCACTTTGTAATAATCACCCTCAGTTTCACTATAATTCTCAACTTCACTAGCCGCTTCCAGCCGTCCGATTTCATATAATAAGTCGCCTGTTTTAATAAAACTATTGGCCAACTGTTTATATTTAAGCTGGTACTCTTCTGTTTCCTTGACCTTGGCGCTTATTTTTTTTTCCAGAGAAGCGAGTTTTTCCTGAAATTCCTTTTTGATTTCCTCCGATGCGCTATCCATGGATAGGCCGTCAACTTCCATAAAAGACCGGGTTAATGAATTAGATTTAGCGGAATCACAGGATGACCCGAGGAAAAAATACAAAAGAATAATCGTGACTAAGAAATAGTCTTTTTTCAGCAAAAACAAGCAATACCTCCTGAAACTTTAGACTTGATTATCAATTCCTGGCTTGTATAAACCTTTTGTCCAAAACATGGGCTTAAGGTCATAACAAAAAAATTTTTTCAGAAAATCCATATCAAAGCGCTTTATCCCTGATTATACAAGAAATAAAACCAACAAAGGCGCGGCAAACTATAGATACAGGCTAAACCTCAGTGAAAAAGGCTAAGCTATGATCTGTTGCCGCTTGTCCACACTTCCTTGGATCTACAAACCGCCAAGTCCAAAAAAAAACATAAAAAAAATAAAGCATCCATTTTATTATCTATAATACCAAGGAAATTTCATCCTGCTTTGCCTTTTTTGGCACGGGGATGAAAATGCTGATGATATTCCTTTAATTCTTCTTCTTCCACATGAGTATAAATTTGGGTTGTACTGATATCGGCATGGCCCAAAAGCTCCTGAACACTTCGAAGGTCGGCTCCACCCTTAAGCAGGTGAGTGGCAAAGGAATGACGAAGAGTGTGGAGTTTTCCATCCAAACTATGAAGAGATAGCAGATCCTTGTAACGCTTCCACAAACCTTTTCGGGACAGGGCTTTACCGCGCTGGTTTAAAAACAGGGCGGAATTCTTTAAAATTCCCTTCAATAAAACAGGACGGCTTTCGGCTATGTATTTTTTAAGCCAATAAACTGCCGCATCGCCCAGGGGAATTATTCTTTCCTTGCTGCCTTTTCCCAAAACCTTGATCAGTTTTTGATCGAGAAAAAGATGATTCATCTCCAGGCCAAGGGCTTCTGACACTCTCAGGCCGCAGGAATAAATCAATTCCAGGATAGAACGGTCACGAATACCGCCGGAATTTGAAGTATCAATTTGATCAAGCAGTGAATCTATCTGCTCCAGGGAAAAAACCTTGGGTATGTTTCTCGACACTTTGGGTAATTCCACTTGCTCAAGAGGGTTAACTTCCAGCCATTCTTTTTCCATGGCGAATTTAAAAAAACTACGAAGGCTCGAAATGATTTTAGCGCTGGTGCGGCTGGAAAGGCCGGCAAGGTTTCTTTCCACCACATAGTTTATGCAGTCTTTTCGGGTTATTTCAGCCAAGGTTTTAAGGCCCCGGCTTTCCATATGTTCTAAAAAGGATCGGGTTTCTCCCAAATAGGTTTCAACAGTGGTGGCCGCTAATTTAAGGCCAAGAACCAAGTGATATTCATATTCTGTGTATAGGGGAAAAAACCGCTTCATTTGACCTAAGCGTCTCCTCCGTTGGCGATTTTTTTGTCTCTTAAAACAGTGGGAACAAAAAGATCAGCTTCCGAATAATTTCGGCCCATTAAAAAATCATGGGATGACTTTTTCTCACTCTGACCCTTACTCAGTTTGATCCATTCATCATAAGAGATGATATCATTCTGGTCCTGCTTTTTTTCCTCAACTTCTTTAGGCTGAATGGTCTCGTTTTCCTGATTAAAACCCGTCGCAATCACAATAACCTTGATTCTATCCTCCATGGTTTCATCAAAATTATTACCCGATATAATCAAGGCATCATTATCAGCATTGGCTGTGATAATTTTCAGGACTTCTTCGTATTCGGTTAAAGCAAGGTCGCTTCCGCCAGTGACATTCACAAGAATTCCCTTGGCCCCTTCAATTTTGGCATCTTCCAAAAGCGGATTATTGATGGCATTGGTAGCCGCGTCAACCGCGCGGTTATCACCGGCACCCACTCCAATACCCATAAGGGCGTCTCCCTTGCCTTTCATAATGGTTCTGACATCGGCAAAGTCGATATTAATCTCACCCGGCGTTGTGATCAGATCACTGATACCCTGAACCCCCTGTTTCAACACCTCATCAGCCATAATAAAGGCCTCTTTTATAGGTGTACGTCGTTCAACGATTTTTAACAGATATTGATTCGGAATCACAATGAGAGTATCCACTGCGGCCCGTAATTTAGATATTCCGTCATCTGCCAGCTTTTTCTTGCGCTGCCCTTCAAAATCAAAGGGTTTGGTAACAACCGCTACCGTAAGGATATCCATTTCACGCGCCAGTTGAGCAATCACAGGAGCCGCGCCAGTGCCTGTACCGCCGCCCATACCCGCGGTGATGAACACCATATCAGAGCCACGGATCAATTCCTTGAGGCTGTCCTTGTCTTCAAGAGCGGCTTTTTCACCTACTTCAGGTACACCTCCGGCGCCCAATCCCTGGGTTACCTTTTTACCGATAGGGAATTTTGTTTCAGCTTTAGATGACTCCAGTGCCTGGATATCGGTATTCACTGAAATAAAATCCACATTTTTCAAACCCGCCGCGATCATCCGGTTCACGGCATTATTTCCGCCGCCGCCCACACCAATAACCTTGATGGCTGTCAGATTCTGAGATTTCTCCTCAAGATATTCAATATTCATACTCCCCTCCCACAAAAAGTATTGAATCAATATAAAAATAAACCTTTAACCAAGAGAGTACAAAGACCTAAAACAGTCACGACCCCTTTTCAAAGGCACTAGATAAATTCCTTAAACCAATCCTTCATTCTATCAAAGACATTTTTGAAAGAACCTTTTTTTTCTTTCGGTTTTTTTATCTCCCGAATTTCTGTTTGATTATCAGCATACATAACAAGTCCTACACCTGTTGAAAAGGCCGGATGGCGGTATTCTTCCACCAGGCCGCCCATTTTAACAGGATAACCAAGCCGCGTTGGCAGACCGAAAATCTCCATAGCCAATTCAATGGCGCCAGGCAAGAGGGCTCCGCCGCCAGTCAAAACAACGCCTCCGCCAAGCATCTTCAGAAAACCCTTCTCATCAACCTTGGAACGAATAAGACCGTAGATTTCCTGCATTCGCGATTGAATGATTTCCGTTAAATCGCTTCGCATGATGCGTCTCGGCGCTCTGCCACCAACACTGGGAATCAGGACCTCTTCTTCGGGTTGAATCAATTCCTGATAACAACAGCCCGATTGAAGCTTGATTTTTTCGGCAGCCTCAATGGGGGTTTTCAGCATGATGGATAAATCATTGGTGACCTGTTCACCACCCAGAGGAAAAACCTCGGTATAATAGGGCGCGCCATTCAAAAAAACCATGACATCGGAGGTTCCGCAACCCAGGTCAATCAACAGAACACCCAGTTCCTTTTCATCATTAGAAAGCACTGCCCGCGCAGAAGCCAGGGGTTCCAGAACCAGATCGCAGGCTTTAAAACCAGAACGATTGATGCATTTGACTATATTCTGCGCCGATGAAATGGCACCGGTTATAATATGCACTTCAGCTTCCAAGCGGACACCCATCATTCCAATAGGATTTTTGACCCCGCCTTGATTATCCACAATAAATTCCTGGGGAATCACATGCAAAACTTCCCTGTCCATGGGAATCACGATGGTCTTAGCCGCGTCAATCACCCTTTCCACATCCTCGTTAGCGATTTCCCTGCCCCTTCCGGTTACAGCTACCACACCACGGGAATTAATGCCTTCAATATCACCACCGGCCAGGCCGCTATATACTTCATCCACTTCGCGCCCGCTCATTAACTCGGCCGCTTCAATCGCGGTGATGATGGATTTCACAGTGGCTTCAATATTAATGACTACGCCCCGCCTTAATCCTCGGGAAGGCGCGGTTCCGACACCGGTGATTTCAAGCATACCATTATGGTTATACTCACCAATGACAGCGCAAATTTTTGAAGTGCCGATGTCCAGACCAACAATGACTTCTTGTGCACTCACTCTCCCTCTCCTCCCTTAGATCGGTAGACCACTTCTTTGGTCCTGAAATCAATTTCATGCTCAGGGCTATCCATACCTTTTTGCGATAGAACATCAAGCATCATCAATGCGTATTTGATATCACCGGAGTTGATCCGGTCTCCCAATCGAAGACGAGTCCGATAGGGAATCAAATACACAGCCAATTCGAAATCCCTTTGGCTAACCGGGATAAGCTCAACCTCGGATAATACATCAAAAAGCGGAGAATTCGCTTCGCGTAAACGCTGAAGATCCGCAACCAAATTCACAAGATTATCAGGTAAATATTTGCCGATTCTGACTTCCTGGGTCTTTAAGCCTGATATAACAGGCATATCCCAGGACAATTCACCTTGGGCGATTTTAAAAACCATCCCTTTTTCATCAAACAAAAGGGGTATATGCCTCTTATCCTGTTTAAAAAGGTAACACCCTAAGGGCTTTCGCTCCCACAATTTGATTTTCAAGGTACTTGGAAAATGCTTTTCCACCCTTGCCAAAGCCACAGGTGGATATTTTTCCAGATTATCACAAATCTCCTGAGCATTTAATGCAAAATAATACTCGCTTTTTGTTAATCCTGCAAGATCTAAGACTTCATCTTTGGAAAGATTTAATTCGCTTTCAATAAAGATATTCTCTATTCTGATATTAGGGGCCACTAAAAATTGAAATACCACTTCAACAATAATAACAATAATCAAAATGATAATAATTGTCCAAAGGATTTTATTCAAGCGCTTATTATCAGCAACTTTCTTTTTATCCTGACCAAAGGATTTAAAAAGATAGACCTCAGACATAGAAACGCCCCTCTTCAAGGGGAAGGCGCCTTGAAATATTAACAAGAATCCCCAGCATGATGAGATTAATCAGCAGACTGGAACCTCCCAAAGAGAAAAAAGGCAAAGGTATTCCTGTTGCCGGAATCAGACCAATCACAACGGTAATATTCAGTAAAGCCTGCAGCACAATGGAGGAAGTAATGCCAAAGGCAAGGTAATATTCAAAACGGTCTTCACACCGAAAGACGATTCGATACCCCCGATAGGCAAGCAATACAAAAGCAGTCAGAATAATCAAGAGGCCCAAAAACCCCATTTCTTCACCAATCACGGCAAAAATAAAATCCGAATCAGCCTCAGGTAATGGCCCCAGTTTTTTTGTTCCCAGTCCAAGCCCCTGGCCCAGAAAACCACCCTGAATCAAAGCCATATTGGCCTGGGACACCTGATAACCTGAACCCGAAGGATCATCCATCAATTTCAAAAAAACCATGATCTTCTCAATCCAATAACGCCTGGTAAAGAGCAAAAACACACTCAATGGAATCATGATTCCGCCCAGAAGAAAAAAATAAACCAATTTCACATTGGCGATAAAAAAAATTGAAAGGGCGATCAGGAAAATAATAAAGGCGGTTGAAAAATCGTTTTGAAAATAAACAATCACAATATAGATTAAGACAATCAATAATGGCGGAAGTAAAGAATTAAAGGCATCATTAAGCCGTTTTTCTTTTCGAGCCAGAATATACGAAAGATAAACAATCATGGATAGTTTTATATACTCCGAGGGCTGGAAGGTCTGTCCAAAAAGAAAAATCCAGCGGCGGGCACCGGACAACTCCCTGCCAAAAACAGGAAAAAAGGGCAGAACAGCCAAAATAAGGGAACTAAAAAGAATCAGGGGAACAGCGCGCTTAAGAAGCTCCAGAGGGATATGAGAGATAATATAAGCCGCAACACAACCAAACAAAAGCCAGATCAATTGACGCCTGAAAAAATAAGCCCCATCTTTTCCCAATTTTTCAGCATGATAAGAGGACGCGGAAAAGAGCATGGCCAAACCAACACCTAACAAAAGAGTCAGAATGATGACTAAAACAAAATCACCGCTTTTTCCTTTAATCCTTTCCATGTTTTTCCTTATTACCCTCTAGCCCCATTATTGAATCTTCAAAGTGGATAAACCTAAAAGAGCAAAAAGCCCGCCCAAAAGCCAAAATCGAATAACTACCTTGCTCTCTTTCCATCCGCTTAATTCAAAATGATGATGCAAAGGCGCCATTTTAAAAACCCTTTTTCCGGTTAATTTGAATGATAGCACTTGAATAATCACCGACAATATTTCCATGGCAAAAACACCACCGATTATAATCAGCAAAATCTCTTTCTTGATAATCAGGGCAATCACTCCAATAACCCCGCCAAGCGAAAGGCTTCCTGTATCACCCATCCAAACCTCGGCAGGGTGGGTATTGAACCACAAAAAGCCCACAGCAGCACCGGTTAAGGCAGCGCACATAATGGTAATCTCACCGGTTCCAGTGATAAAGGGAATCTGAAAATACTCTGTCCAGTCAACACGACCGGTCAAATAACTGAGAATCGTGAAAGATATTCCCACAAGAATAATCAGACCCGAGGCTAAACCGTCAAGGCCATCGGTAAAATTGACAGCGTTTGAATAGGACATAAGCAAAATCACAGCAAAGGGAATATAAAAAATGCCCAAATCCACAACAGGGCCTTTTATAAAAGGCAAATAAAGCATTGTTGTGAATTCGTTTTTGTTAAAATACAGTATCAGAACAATAATGAGAGAAAATGTAAATTGACCAATAAGTTTGAAAACAGCCTGCATACCATCGGAATTCTTTCGGGAAATCTTGATGTAATCATCAAGAAAGCCGATCATCCCGAATCCAATAACTCCAATCAGCAGTAACCAGGTATAAAAAGTATCCCAATCCTGCCAGAGCAATACAGAAATCACAATACTGGTAATAATCAGTATGCCTCCCATGGTTGGCACACCGGTTTTGGTCAAATGGGATTTAGGCCCTTCAAGCCGTATTACCTGCCGAGCCTTCAATGCATGGAGTTTTTTTATAAGCCAGGGGCCGAAAAGAAAGGAGATCAACAATGCCGTAATCGCCGCGTAGGCTGCCCTGAAAGTGATGTACCGAAAGATATTGAACCCGGAAAAATAATCAACTAATGGGTACAGGAATTTGTAGAACACAGAGGCCCCCTTGATTCATAAAGCTTCAAGGCAGGAACAAGTCGTTCTAATGCAACACCGCGGGAACCCTTAAGAAGGACAAAATCTCCCGGCTCTAAAATTGCCAGAATTTGCTTTTCAAGGTCCTGATAGTCATGGGTAAAATAAATATGCGCATCCGGTGCCAAAGCCATAAAAGAGCGAAAAGCGCTCTCCATCTCCTTACCGAATAAAAAAAGCCTGTCATGGCTTGTACCAGCCAATTCTTCACCCAGCTCCTGATGAATCAGGTGACTTTTTTCACCCAACTCAAACATGCTGCCCAAAACCAGGATCTTCTGTCCATCCCAGACCAGCGATGACACAAAGGACAATACTTTTTTTACCGAATCGAGATTGGCATTATAACAATCCACCAGAAGAGTTATTTTACCTCTTTCAATCTGCGACCGCCCGAATAGGGGCTTAAACTGTTCCAAACCTTTTTTAATATTTTCCTTTTTATACCCCAAATCCATGGCCAATGTAAGGCCTGCCAGGGCATTATTGAGATTATATCGTCCTAAAAGGGGAAACAGAACCTGGAGATCCTCCCAGTCAACAGCATAGCCGTCTAGCCCCAGGTCCTTTACCTGTGTCACCCCTCTGGATGTTTTCTGTCCAAAAAAAACAATTTCTCCTTGAACATTTTCAGATAAAAATGATAAATAAGGCTCATCTTCGCAAATATAAGCCCTTTGCCTGCCCTTAAAATGCTTAAAAATCTTTTTTTTCTCAGCCGCGATATTATCCTGAGTCCCCATAAATCCGATATGGGCTGTGCCAATATTGGTAATAACAGCCAAATCCGGTTTTAAAGTATCTGCCAGCAAATCCATTTCACCGGGATGATTCATCCCCATCTCGAACACAGCATATCGATGCTCTTCCCTTATCAAAAAAATGGATAAAGGTAAACCAATCTCTGAATTATAATTGCCCGGCGTCATCACTGTCGGCGCTTCGGTAGATAAAATCGAAGCGATGATTTCCTTGGTTGTGGTTTTCCCATTACTTCCGGTTATCCCGATTTTTACCAAATCAGGAAATTTCGCGAGGTAATAACGGGCGCAATCGTGGAGCGCCATCAAAACATCATCAACTACCACAATTGAACAGCGGTAATTTTCGCCCAAACGGAGAAGCTCGGCTTCATGGTCCTGAGCATAAAGCATACTCACCAATCCAAGCACCGCGCCCTTTTGAAAGGCTGATTCCAGAAATCGGTGGCCATCGGTATTTTCACCGGGAAGAGCCAAAAAACAGCAACCCTCTTTACACTTCCTAGAATCATATTCAAAACCAAGGATTTCATTTGAACCAAATTCACAAAGCACCCTCCCCCGGGCTGCTTTGTGAATTTCTTCAAGAGTCAATAGAACTGTCTTATCAGCCTGTTTTTCCTGGTTCAAAAACCATCACTCCTCGTAAATTCAATTTTTCTGGTCTCATGGGAATCCCTTTTTTCAAGACCCAGTTTATTTTTTGCCAAATCGTAAATCCTCTTTGGCGAACTATTCACCGCTATATCCCTAAGCACATCTTTGTTTTCTTCGAGCGCCATCACTTGCTCCTTCTGCAGAGTATCAATCTCTTTCTGAAGTTTCTTAAAGTCATAGACCCGCCAGATTTCCAAAAAAGTAAACACAGGAACCAGCAAGACAATCAAAACCAAAAGCATCTTTTTCATTTGCCCTCCAGGGGAAGTTTTTCAACCACCCTCAGCTTGGCGCTGCGGGCAGCCCTGTTTTCTGCTATTTCATCCTCACTTGCCGTTAAAGGCCTTTTGGTCAAAATTTGCAGTTCTCTTTGTCCCCTACATTGACATATCGGCATTTCCGGAGGGCAGATACACTCCCGGTTCTTTTCTTTGAAAAAATGCTTGGCGATTCTATCCTCCAGGGAATGATAAGAGATCACCGCCATACGGCCATGATCAGCTAAAACATCAAAAGCCGCCTCAATACCACTTTTCAAATTTTCCAGCTCATTATTTACCTCTATCCTGACAGCCTGAAAACAACGCGTCGCCGGATGAATACGCGACTTGGCCTTGTTTTTGATCGGCACGGCCGATGCGATAATGTCAGCCAGCTCTTTGGAAGACCCGATGGCCTTAACATTCCGACGGGCGATAATCTTTTTGGCAATGGCAAAGGCAAATCGCTCTTCGCCCAGCTCCCTGAAAACCCGCGTCAAATCCCGTAACTCATAGGAGTTTACAAGGTCATAGGCCGTAAAATCCTCTTTTGAGGAAATCCTCATATCCAGATCTTCATCACGCACAAAGGAAAACCCCTTGCCGCTTTCCTCGTAATGAAACATGGAAATGCCCAAATCAAATAGAATAAAAACCGGTCGTTCATAAGCAGTATCAAGAAAACCCTTAAAAAAATCACTGAACCAGCCATTATAAAAACTCACCCGGGAACCAAATTCTTCAAGCCGGATTTTGGCCTTTTCCATAATTCCTTCATCAGCATCAATACCCAAAAGGCGCAATGCCGGAAAAGCAGCTAAAAAAGCCGCGCTATGTCCCCCCTCGCCCAAATTGGCATCAATCATAAAACCATTGGCCCGGGAAGCTGGAAAAAAATCGAGAATCTCTTTAATCAAAACCGGTTTATGACTGATATTCACGGCGCTTTTTACCATACTCCCTCAAGCTCAGGATAAATCAAGCTCTTCCACAGCCTCCTGGAACTCATCTTCATTTTCCAGGCAATACTGCTGATATAAATCAGCATCCCAAATTTCAATGGAACGCTCAACTCCCAAAACCACACAATCCTTTTTTAAACCCGCGTAATCCCGCAAAGTAGGCGGAACCATAATCCGGCCGGATTTATCAATTTCGATTTCCTGGGCCGGCGCGATAATGCGTCGCCGGATCAACCTGGCCCGCTTCTGAAACAATGAAGTCGCGTTCAGCAAATTCTCCGAAACACGCTTCCATTCATCCAGGGGAAAAAGCCACAGGCATTGATCCACACCCCGGGTCAAAATCAGGAGATTTCCAATAATTTCGTTTCTCATTTTGACTGGCACCATCAATCGACCCTTGTCATCAAGAGAACACTTGAATTCCCCTGTAATCATTCACAACCCGCCACTAATTTCTAAAATTTCCCACTTTTCCCCACTTTTGCTTTAATAGTAACCTTTATAAATAAAAAGTCAATATTTTTTTTCTAATTAATAGAAGTTTTTTCACATTTAGCAAAAAGACTACTCAACAAACAACGAGTAAATGTGGTAAAAGCATGTTTTTATCGAGTCATTACATTAAATTTTACTGAATTTTTAGATCAGGGCGTTCCCTGCCTCCCTTTCAGTCCGGCAGGTCGGGCTTTTCAGCACTAGGCCTGTCGGCTCCGGAAGCCTCGGCGCGAAATTATCGCGCCTCCGGGTTCAAACCAGCCAATTTTGAAAAATTGGCTGGTTTTGCTTACAATCCCTAACGCGTCTCTCGCGGAAAAAAAGCAGACACCGCGCCCTGCGGCACTATTCTGGCCAAAGATAGCAAAAAGAAAGCTGCCAAAAGCCAAAAAGGACAGCCCTCTATTTCAACACAGGAGAAACAACTTGACTTTCTTCAAGCGAAAAGTTATTTTGAAACTCGTAAATAAAGGAGACAAGCTGTGTCAGTTTATCGCGTATACTTCAAATGGAAAAACAAGGATATTCATCTCACTGCCAAAAACCTTGATCTCACCCACCCCTATTTCGTTTCCATAATGGATCTGGTATTTCAAAAAGAATCGGCCATCATCATCAATCCTCAGGACGATGAAATCCAGAAAGCCTTTGGCCAGACTAAAAACCTGATGCTGCCCTTTAACAGCGTAAACTATATTGAAGAGCTAAAAGAAGAAGAAACCAAAAAAGTCATGCCCTTTTCACTGATCAACGAAAAAGATTCAGAATAATTTCTTCGGCAACCATAAAATCCTGAACTCCTGATTTTAACAGAAAAAAATACTCCTGATTCCCCTTGGTTCCTTTTTGCGGCGATTCGATTGCTTTTACAAGTTGAAGAGCTTCATTGTTCAACAGCCTTGAGGTTTGAAGCAAAACCTCTTTTATCACTTCTTTATCAAAAATCACACCTTTAAAATTCTCATCAGGGGTTTTCCACTCAAACTGAGGCTTTATCAGAGCCAAAAGCCAGGCGCCTTCCTTACAAAGGGAAAGAATATGACCGGCTGCTCCGGAAATAGAACGAAAAGATAAATCACAAACAGCACCATCAGGACGGCTTTCAAAATCGCCATGCCGAAGATCCATAATATTCCTTCGCTCCCAAACAACAACCCTTTGGTGACAACGCAGGGAATAGGCCAACTGGTTGTAACCTACGTCCACGGCATAAACCCTGGCAGCCCCCCTTTGAAGCAGACATTGGGTAAAACCGCCGGTGGAAGCCCCCGCGTCAATAAACCTAAACCCCTGAATATCAAGCTCCAGCTCGTCTAGAACAGGAGCCAATTTTAAAGCGCCCCGTGAGAAAAAATTATTTTTCACCAGAATTTCTAGCTGAGCGGCATAATCGACAAGCTCGCCTGGTTTAATTCTTTTTTCACCATTCACATAAACCTGGCCCTGTATAATGCGCGACCTTATTTCAGCTTCAGAAAGGTGAGAATATTTTTGAATACATAAAGTTATTAATGGAATTTTTTTAGCCATTGTTAAAAGACAAAAATCAAAGAAAAACCTGTTGATTACCCGAATTTCAAAAACACTGCCTGAAAATCCAGATGATTTTCAGGCCAGGCTTTTATCTACCCAGCTGTTTTAAGCCAAACTAATAAGCAACTATCAAAAAAAACAGCAAAGTACTTCGCTAAAAACTCCTGTCCACCACACGTTCAATAGACAAGGATTTTCCGGAATTAGCATCAATAACACAAAGGATACCCATTATATCAGCGTTATTATGCGATGTTTCCATTTTAAGAGGCATTTGCGTCAGGTTTTTCTTGATAATGATAGCCGGATCCATGCCTAGAACAGAATCCCTTGCGCCTGTCATGCCTATGTCACTGATATAAGCTGTTCCATTAGGCAATATCCTTTCATCGGCCGTTTGAATATGAGTGTGGGTTCCCGCCACAACAGACACCTGACCATCGAGATAAATACCCAGAGCTTCCTTTTCAGCTGTAGATTCAGCATGAAAATCAATGATAATAATATTGCATTTATTTCTAAGCCTCTGAACAACTTCCTTCCCAACAGCAAAAGGAGAACGAATGTTAGGGAGCTCACACAGGCCTTGCAGGTTAAGCACAGCAACAGTTTTGTCACCAACTGTGACTTGAGTCACACCCTTGCCATCAACTCCAGCAGGATAATTTTCAGGACGAAGCAAACGCTTATCAGAATTCAAAAAGGGATAGATTTCCTTTTTTTGCCATATGTGATTTCCAGAAGTGATAATATCAGCGCCCGATTGATAGAACATATTCAGAACATCAGGGGTAATACCATGGCCTTCAGTCGCGTTTTCACCATTCAGAACACAAAGATCTGCGTTCATTCGTTTTTTTAGGGTTTTGAGGCGGGTAAAAACAGCCACACAGCCCGATTTACCCACCACATCACCAATCATTAGTACACGGATAGTTTCACTCAAAACATCATTTTCCTAAAACTACCGGGCATATTCCAATATCCTGGTTTCACGAATAATTGTAACCTTGATTCGTCCCGGATATTTCAATTCATTCTCAATACGCTTCGCAATATCCTTGGCCATTTGCCGTGCCTGGGCATCGTCCACTGCTTCGTTGTTTACGATAATACGCAGCTCACGTCCAGCTTGAATGGCATAGGTTTTTTCAACACCTTCAAAGCTCTCGGCGATTTTCTCAAGATTCTCTAAACGCTTTAGATAATTATCAAGAGTCTCTCGACGCGCGCCTGGCCTTGAAGCAGAAATCGCGTCGGCAATCTGAACAATAACCGACTCGATGCAAATCGGCTCCACATCATTATGATGCGAACCAATAGCATTAATGACACGGGGATCCTCACCCAGTTTTTTGGCTAATTCCATCCCGATTTCAGCATGATTTCCCTCATTATTGGTTTCAATACCTTTGCCAATATCATGAAGAAGCGCGCCTCGTTTGGCAATATTCACATCTGCACCAAGCTCCGAAGCAATCATGCCCGCAACTACAGCTACCTCTTTTGAGTGAAACAATACATTCTGGCCGTAACTTGTTCGGAAGTACAAGCGCCCCAGGGCCTTAATGCCTTCAGGCCTGAAATTATGAATACCTAACTCAAAAAGAACCTTTTCACCTTCTTCATAAATCTTTTGACTGATTTCCTTGGTCACTTTTTGAACCACTTCTTCAATTCGTGCCGGATGAATCCGTCCATCGGAAATCAAACGCTCGAGCGATGTTTTAGCGATTTCCTTACGTATCGGGTCAAAGCATGAAATAACTACGGCCTCAGGTGTATCATCGATGATAATATCCACACCTGAAAGTGTTTCCAGGGTACGGATATTTCGCCCTTCACGCCCGATTATTCGACCTTTCATTTCATCATTTGGCAGACTGACCGAAGTCACTGCCATTTCCGAACTGACATCTGTCGCAATTCGCTGCACTGTAGATACAATGATTTCTCTGGCTTTTTTTTCAGCCGTTATTTGCGCATCATGTTCTATCCTGTTAATAAGAATTTGCGCGTCATGCTTGGCTTCGTTCTCCAGGCTTTGAATAATTAAATCTTTTGCTTCTCCAGCAGAAATTCCAGAAATCTTTTCCAGTTCATGTCGCCATGTATCTAGACTCTTGGATACTTCCTCTTCCCTTAATGTTAATTCTTTCTCACGGTCTGAAATGCCTCTTTCCTGATCCTCTACATGAGACATTTTTCTTTCTAGATTTTCCTCTTTATTGATTAACCGTCGTTCGAATCTTTGCAGTTCGTTACGGCGTTCTCGTGTTTCCCTCTCCAGCTGATTTCGTTCTTTTATTATCTGGTCCTTTGTTTCCAAAAGGGCCTCACGTTTTTTTGCTTCAGCTTCTTTAATGGCTTCCTGTATAAGCCTCTGAGCTTTTTGCTCAGAGGACGAGAGTCGAAATCTGGCTACTAGCCATCTTATAATCCAACCTAGAACAATACCGATGAGAGAAAGAAGAAATCCAATAAGAATGTTCATCGTCTTTCCTCCACATCCTAGTATAAATTACAATATAAAACGTTTTTACTAAAATTGTCAAGAATAAATAATATCTTCTTTTAAATGACAGGATTTATTAGGATTTGATATGAAGTTTCTCAAATATTTTGAAAATATCTACCGGTTCATTTCCAATAAATGAAAAAAAGAGGTAAGAGGCTTTAAGATTATACATAACAGGCAAAAAAACCGCTGAAGCAACATATTTTATATCCATCTCAGAAAATTTATCATTGAAAATTTCAGTTTTTTCTGGAGATTGATTCAATACCAGTATATGCCTTTGGGCAAAAATAGCCTGATAAATTTCTTCATTAGTATCAAATACCAAATTATGATGATCGCGATTTGAAAAACCCACAGAAAACACTGGCTTAAATTGATTTTCTTCAAGACTGAGAACAGCCGCACATATAGAAGCCAGATCGCGGGAAAGCTGTATAAGGGATTTGGTGATAACCAATTCGTCGTCCTTTTTTCCCAGTGCGCTTATATAACCATCCAAATCAATACCTTTATTTGACAGACCTATTTGAATGAATTTTTTTTGATGCTTGAATGGACGGTAGATTTTTTCATCATCAACAGCTTCATTGATCACTCGACTTGTTGTTTTGGTTTCAACCGCTTCCACAAGGCTTTTAAATTTAGGATTAAACTTAGACAAAGAATGGCTGCCTGCAGTCTTGGCAACCTTATAAACACCCTTTTCTTCAATTATCGCCTTAAAATCTTCACTTTTTGACTCCAATATATAACTTAAGGGATAAATATTGATAACTTTTCGTTTCATTGCATTTGAAACTTGTGGAAAGTTTAGTAATTTTATTAAAATATCACTTGCCGGTTCATGGTTTTTATTGTCATTTCTCAGATATAGCCGCTTTTGCGAATTCTTAATTAAGTAATACTTTCCTGCCTGCTCAAAAAAGTACTGGGACTCTTCATCAATAACAGGCTCCAGCTCTTCCATTGATTCAGATTCCTTCGCCTGCCTATCGATCACTTCAAGCCCTGACAGGCCAGCCGAGACCACTGACTCTGATACTGATGCGCTTTCCTCCAGATCTCGACTCATGTCTTCAAATAAACCCTGAAGTCGATCACTCTGTTCTTGGGTCATCATGATGTCTTTATCATCATATTCTTCCAAAAGCTCAGGTATTTCATTGTCTTCAATCTCATCAAGATCTTCAAGGAGCTCACCTTCTTCAAGGGCTTTTACTTCCTCAATAATAGTTGGCTTTTTTAAGCTAGTATTTGCTTGTTTTTCTACCAGGTCTGCATCCTCAAGTTCTTCAAGCTCTAAAAGCTCATCAGATTCCTCAAAACTGTTATCTGCTTGTAAATCTTCAAGCTCCTGCAATTCTTCAAGACCATCATCCATTTCAGCCAACAATTCATTTTCAGTTTCTTCTTCAAGGCTCCGGGCCTCAGAAACTTCATCCAGCTCCTCCATTTCCTCCAGGTCTTCTATCTGGTTGGCTTTTTCCAGCTCTGCATTTGAAACATTACGTTTATCTTCTTCAAGCCTATCTTCAGAATCAGGATCTATACTCGCCTTATCACGGCTATTGACTTTATTAGTTTTTTCTAAAATACCATCTCGACTCGCCTCAGCAAGCTCAAGATCATCGCCATCTAAGACTTCTGTTAAATCATCGTGTTCTTCATGGTTTAACTTATTTTCTTCAGGTGTCGCTATTCGGACTCCATCATCAGCTGATTCGATTTCTTCAAGATCTTCGATTTCATCGAGATCTTCATTTTCCTTATCCAGATGATTTGAAAGAAGCTGCACATCCTCATCTGCATTAAGCTCGGCAACATCTATTTCCTCAAGCTCACCAGTCGCACTCTCTTGATCGTGGGAAGATTCAAGTTCCCTTACTTCATCGAGCTCATCAATATCTTCATTTGCTCTATCCGTTTCATTTACAGAAATTGATCCTACTTCATTATTCTGAACAGAATTCTGACCTTTGGTTATTGATTTTTCACTGCCATGTTGTATCAAATTTTGTTGCGATGGTAAAACAAATTGACCGTTTTTCAATGCCTTGGCCAACATACTTTGAATCTGCCCAATGGCATCATCTCCAATGGAACTCTTAGCTGCCTTTTTTTCTAATATAATCAGAATTTCGTCCCAACTCTTATCAATAAGATTATTGACCAATTCTTTTTTGGCTTTACCTACGCGGCCGATCCCCTTTTTTAGCTCTTTCTTAATTTCAGCCTCACGAGCAACCATTTCCCTTTTCCATTTTTTCCAGTTCACTTCGATATCAGCTTCAATAAAGGTATTGAGCAACTCGATTTGAAAGCGCTTTATCCGGCGAGAAACTATCAGAACCGAATCCTCTTTAATATTGAATATAAAAAAGAAAATCAAATAAATAGTTACCAGTAGAATGATATTGATTAATAATTTAATGGAATCTGCAAGGCGAAAAAGGTTTTGCTTTAATAAAATACTGATAATGCCATAGTTTTCATCATGCACATTAAACAATAAAAAGGAACTGGCTGATTCTTCATCAACGGCATTTTCAAGAACATCAACATAAGCTTCGGTAGAAGAATTTCGGTTCCACATTTCTTTTATCAATGGAACCAATTCCTCATTTACCGAAAGAGGCAGATTCAAAACCAATCCTTCATCTTCAACCAGGACCAAATTTTGAGCAAGGGAAATATCATTTTCATTAACTAAAAATCTCTGTAATTCCTTATAATTGATATAAATAAGAGCCGTTCCCTTGTAAATGTCAAATTCATCGATCATGGGAAAGCAATAAATAAATCGATTGTTATATCCGTCTAGGTAGATATAAGGCTCATCAGATTTGGCAACAATCAAACGTGAATCAGGAACTCTTTCACCAAGTTGGTCATAATTATAATATACAATTTCACGATCAGTACGAGATTTAATATCACCATCCCTGGTACTGAAATGAATCGTTTTCCCTTTTTCACCCAGCAATCTGATAAACAGAAAGTCTGGCATGTTGTTCTTCAACAACTCAAATTTTTCAGACCTTCTAAATATGTCCTCTGAAGATTTTCGCTGATCAGAAACATAAGCAGAAATGACAAAAGGATTGGCCAGTATGTTTTGAAATAATTCGATGTTATTTTTATGATACAATCGAACCTCATCCGCAACAAGTAAAGTTCGCTTCAAATATTCATTTCGCAAATTCTGATTAAAAAATTGTGTTTCTATGACATTAAAAAGATTAATGGAAAAAAACAACAAATATAGGGTAAATAGGAGTATTGTAAGAAATAGACTTAATGCTATTTTTAAACCTTGATTCATGAACCTCAAACCATTGTCAGGATATTCTTCTTATCTCTTATCGACACAATTTTTAGGATACTAAATAAATGAAAAGCTTTATTTTTTAGGCTTTTCATTAGATTGAAAATGCCAGGCATAAATATATCGACAATTTTCCTTCACCATGATTGTTATCACATTTAATCGACAGTGAATTCAGGCAATTGCTAAGATTTTTTAGAGTTCGGAAATTGCGGCATACAAAAAAACCTTTCTGTTTCGCGTTATATATGAAATTTCAATTTCAGTGCGGAGAATGAATTTAAAAACCCTATAAAATCGACAGCACTAACAAACTTCATATTTTGACAAAACAAGTCCTATATCTCTCAATATCTTGATTTTTAAAAAAAAAGCGAGATCTTTGAAACAAAACAAACTATCCACACAAGAATAATAATATAGAAATAAAATAAAAAGGCAAAATTTAAGCGGAAAATCTTATTTGTATTCATGGCTCGATGGTTGTCCCAGAGATTCAGCAACAAATTATCAACATACTTGAAAAAGTCAACTTTTTTTGACTTTTTCTGAATGCTTTGAAACATCTGATTCATAAATTCCAAGGAATTTTGAATCATCAAACCAATAGGGCCGTGTAACGCAACTGGCTGAGCAAGACTAAAATTTGAAACTAAAATCAGACTATCAAAAAGAAGGGCCTTATAAATGCCCTTAACAAGGGCACCTGTCGTAACAGGAAAATGAAGAATTCTTAAAAAAACACGCCCATTTGGTATACTGAGATTAAGAATAACAATAGCCCCTGTAAATAAAAAGAGTCTTAACAGCGATATTTTTTGCTTAAAAAATATATTTAGCAGAAGATAAAAGACAGTAATTATCAATAATATCAAAGAATCTGAGCTAAGTATAACTGGAATAATAAAGAAACTATGAATAAAAAGAAAAGGCTGACGTAGATCATCAGCCTTCATTATTTGATTCATACGCTTTTCAGAAATTATCCGATTTTTGGCATCTGTTGGTTTTCCGCTTTTTTTCTTCGTTTTTTGATTCGATCTTCACGGTCAACTAATTCCAAAAACACCATTTCTGTTGCATCAGCAGGTCTTTGTCCAATTTTCAAAATACGTGTATAACCACCAGCGCGTTCATTAAAACGCGGTGCAACGTCTGTGAACAGTTTGGCAACCATATTTTTTGAATAAAGTGTTTTTGCAGCCATTCTTCGATTGTGCACAGAATCCACCTTAGCTCTTGTAATAAGTTTTTCAGCAGTTTTCCGGATTTCTTTTGCTTTAGTTATGGTTGTTTTTATTCTCTCATATTTTATTAATGCCATAACCATATTTCTATGCAACGACTGTCTATGGGCATAATTACGACCTAATCTTTTAAAACCTAGTTTATGTTTCATCGCTCTTTTCCTTATCTAAATCTTGATTCTTAAGAGTTCTTAGCACGCTATAGTCAACCATTCCAAGACTCAAGTTCCATTCGGACAATTTTTCTTTAATTTCCTGTAAAGACTTTTTGCCGAAATTTCTGGTTTTTACCAGATCTTCTTCAGACTTTTTGGTCAAATCACCTATTGTTCTAATGTTCGCATTTTTCAAACAATTACTTGACCGAACGGATAATTCCAATTCCTCAACAGGAGTTTCTAAAAATTTCCTGATTCGTTCTTCCTCATCATCCTTATCATCTTCTCTCATAATTTCATTTTCATCAAAATTGATAAAAACGGTAAAATGTTCTTTTGCGATTTTAGCAGCTTCGGCCAGGGCATCTGGAGGCGCTATACTTCCATCTGTCCACAGTTCAATACTCAATTTATCATAATCTGACCGTTGTCCAACTCTAGCGTTTTCCACATTATATCTTACTTTTCTAATAGGTGAAAATATAGCATCAATAGGTATTGTTCCTATTGTTTCTATGTGTTCAGCATTTCTTTCAGCTGAGACATATCCTCTTCCTAAATCGATTTGAATTTCAAATTCAACATGGGCTTTTTCAGATAGTGTTGCTATATGCAATTCTGGGTTTACAACTTTAATTTTGTTGCTTTTTTCAATATCCTTTGCTGTAAAATCGCAAGGGCCTTTTAATTCAACCGAGATAGTTTCACTTTCTACTTCGTCTAAAAGAAATAATTGAATTTGTTTTAAACAATTGATGATTTCAGGTGTGTCTTCAACAACTTCCGGTATGGCTTCATATTCACTGGATACAACCATACTAGTACCATCATCATTATAATGTGTTATTCGAATCGCAGTAATTGCATACCCCTGAATGGATGATAACAGCACACGACGCAAAGTATTACCAACAGTAACCCCATATCCCCGTTCAAAGGGATATGCTGTGAATTTACCATAAAAGGGATCTACCTCTTTGTGATCAAATGTTATGCCTTTTGGTCTTTTAAATCCCTTTAATAAATTTTTAACAGCCATTAGCTCTCCCTTATTTTGAATAAAGTTCGACGATTAATTGCTCTTTAATATGTGCCAAGTCTGTCACATCAGATCTTCTTGGTAATGAAGTGACAGTTCCTATCATATTATCAGGATCAATATTTAACCATGGTACTATACCAGATTTTGAATACTCTTTTAAAGCCTCTTTAATGACTATCAATTTCTTGCTGCTATCACGTACTTCGATTTTATCGTTTTCTTTAACATGGTATGAAGGAATATTTACACGTCGTCCATTAACATAGATATGTCCATGCGAAACAATTTGCCTTGCCATTTTTCGAGAAGGTGCGAATCGCATACGATATACTATATTATCTAACCGACTTTCTAATAATCTGATTAGATTTTCACCAGTAATACCTGTTTGTCTTGCAGCATGGTTAAAGACAATCTTAAATTGCTTTTCCAGCATTCCGTATAATCTTTTTAATTTCTGTTTTTCACGTAACTGCACACCGTAATCAGATATTTTTTTCATACGTGTTCGAGGTCCTCTACCTGGAGGCCCCATTTTTTTTGTAATGGGACATTTGGGTCCCTTACATCTATCACCCTTTAAAAATAATTGAGCTCTTTCTGCTCTGCATAATCTGCAACTAGGTCCCGTATATCTCGCCATAATTTAAACTCTCCTTTGATTATACTCTTCTGCTCTTTTGAGGTCGACAACCATTGTGCGGTATAGGGGTGATATCCTTTATGGATCGTACTCTTATTCCAAGAGCTCCCAATGCTCTTATGGCAGATTCTCGGCCAACACCTGGGCCTTTGACATAAACATCGACTTCTCTGAGTCCATGTTCTACAGCTCTTGATGCTGCAGATTCAGCCGTACTTTGAGCAGCAAAGGGTGTAGATTTTTTAGCACCCTTAAAACCTAAACCACCAGCAGAGGCCCAGGAAATGGCGTTACCTTTTTGATCAGTAACAGTTACAATAGTGTTATTAAATGTAGCCTGGATATAAACACATCCATAGGGAATATTCTTTTTTTTATCTTTTTTAGTCTTACGCTTAGCCAACTTCAATTTCCTCCCAGAAAATTACTTCTTCTTACCTGCTACAGTTTTTGCTCTTCCTTTTCGTGTTCGAGCATTTGTTTTTGTGCGTTGTCCTCTAACAGGCAAACCTCGTCTATGTCTTAAACCACGATTACACCCAATATCCATCAATCGTTTGATATTTAAGGCAATTTCTGTTCGAAGTCGCCCTTCCACCTTATATTCACTTTCGATTACAGTTCTAAGATTATTGATTTCATCAGCAGCTAAATCATTAATCTTAGTTTTTGGGTCTATTCCAGTTTTAGAACAAATGTCCATTGCTGAAGTTCTGCCTATTCCATAAATATATGTTAATGCAATATCAACATTTTTATTTGGTAAGTCTACACCTGCTATACGTGCCATTCATTACTCCTTAGCGTTGTCTCTGCTTGTGTTTTGGGTTTTGACAAATAATTCTTAACACACCGCGACGTCTAATAATTTTACATTTTTCACAAATTGGTTTTACACTAACTCTTACTTTCATATAAAAACCCTCTATAAATTTCTTGATTTGATTCGGCCTTTTTTCAAGAGACCATCATGATGATGCATTCGTAAATGCCCTTCGATTTGGGACATGGTATCCAGATCCACTCCAACCAGAATCAGCAATGATGTTCCACCCAGTAACATGGCTACTGAATGAGGAAAATTAAACACAAGCGTAATTACTGTTGGAATAATCGCAATAAATGCCAAGAATAGTGAACCTGGTAAAATTATCCTCTGTAGAATTCGGTTAAGATAACCTTCCATTTTTTCACTTCTTATCCCTGGAATTGAACCACCATGTTCTCTTATATTTTTGGATATTTCATAAGGATTTAAAGTTACTTGCGTATAAAAGTAACTAAAAAATATAATCATTAAAGCATAAATAATATTGTAAGGCAGTTTATCCCAGGCTAAAAAGGATACCATGCCTTGTAGCCAATCAATATTCTTGAAACTTTGAGCTATTTGAATTGGAAATGTCAAAACTGCGCTTGCAAAAATAACCGGAATTACTCCTGAAGGATTGATTTTAAAGGGAAGATAAGTATTTTGTGCTCCATATACTTTTCTTCCAACAACCCGTTTCGCATAGTGAACTGGAATTTTTCTTTGGCCCTGTTGTTCATAGATAACTAAGGCAATAACAACAACGAAAATAAACATTACAACAAAGAGGAACACTGGATTTAAATTTGAATTGGGATTTCTAATTTCTTCTACTAATGTAACAACGGCTTGCGGCATTCGCGCTACAATACCAGCAAAAATTAGAATTGAAATACCATTTCCAACACCTCTATTTGTTATCTGCTCACCCAACCAAACCAAAAATATTGTTCCCGTTGTTACAGTCAAAACCGCAATCAATCTAAATTGCAACTCATTCATACCAGTTAAGGCATTGGGTATACTAAGAGGCAAGGTGATAGATGCCATGGTTTGCAAAATACATACAGGTATTGTCAAATAACGAGTATATCTTTGAATTTTTTTCTTGCCGCCCTCTTCTTCTGAAATCTTTTTTAATTTCGGAAAAATAATAGTTAATAAATTCATTATAATGGACGTTGTTATGTAAGGCATAATCCCTTGCATAAAAATAGAGACATTACTAAAAGCACCACCTACGAAGAAATCTATAAAATCAAAGATTCCTCCAGCTCCAGATCCTTGGTTAAAATATGCAATAACAGCGTTTCTATCTATGCCGGGAATAGGAATGAATACACCTAATCGAAAAATTATTAACGCAAAAATTGTAAATAAAATTCGATTTCTCAGGTCTTTGATTCGAAAAATATCAACAAGGGAGTTACTAGCCATTATTTTTCCGCCTCTTTCTTAGCTTCTTCTAAAATTTCTACAGCTCCACCTGCTTTTTCAATTTTATCCTTTGCGGATTTTGATATCTTATCAATCTTAACATTCAATTTGATAGTTAATTCACCGCGGCCTAAAATCTTCACAGGATAGCGATTAGCATGGATCAATCCCATTGCTTTAAGACTGTCTTTGGTTATGCTGTCGCCAGCCTTAAAAACACCAAGATCTTCAATGTTAATAATGTTGTAAGTTTTTTTGAAAGGACAGTTAGAAAAACCTCTTCTCGCTACGCGTCGATAAAGGGGCATTTGTCCGCCCTCAAAGCCTGGTCTAACGCCACCGCCAGATCGCGCATTCTGACCTTTATCACCACGACAGGCTGTTCCGCCATGTCCTGTACCTACACCTCTTCCAATTTGTTTTTTATTTCTATTAGCACCTTTTGGAGCTAATAAAATTATTTTTTCAACCATTAGTCTCTCCTACTTTTTATAACTCGGTAACTTCAACTAAATGAGAAATACAGCTTACCATTCCCATAATTGTGGGCGTTGCTTCTTTTTTGACAGTTCGATCAATTTTCTTTAACCCCAATGCCATTGCTGTAGCCCGTTGATTAGGTTTACTTCCAATTATACTTTTTATTAATTTTATTTCAATCTGTTTTGCCATTGTTAACCCCACATCTCACTAATCTTTTTGCCTCGGTTTTGTGCGATTTCTTTAGCACTCATAAGATTTTCCAAACCATTAAAAACAGCTTTTAAAATATTCATCGTATTTTTAGACCCAAGGGATTTGCTTAAAATATCACTTACCCCTACCGCTTCAAGAGCTGCTCTTACTGGACCACCGGCAATAATTCCTGTACCAGGTGCAGCAGGTTTAAGCATAACTTTAGCACTTTTGTATTCTCCGTAAATCAAATGCGGAATGGTATTTTTTTTCAAATTTATACTTATAATATTTCTCTTTGCTTTATCAAGACTTTTTTTAATAGCCTCAGACACATCATTTGCTTTGCCAAATCCTAGTCCGATCTTGCCCTTTTGATCACCAACAACAACAAGTGCTGAGAATGAAAATCGGCGTCCACCTTTAACAACTTTGGCTACTCGATTTAATCGAACAAGCTTTTCAACAAATTCTTTTTCCATTTTTGCTTCTTTGCGATTATCCATATGAGCCTCCTAAAATTCGATTCCCGATTTTCTGATTGAATCTGCAATAACTTTTACTACACCATGATATTTATAACCATTTCGATCGAAAATTAAGGTCGATATTTTCTTGTCTTTTAAGCGTTTACCCAAAATCTCGCCCAACTTGGCTAATTCTTTTTGATTATTTTTTATACCCCTCGTTTCTTCTTCTGTATTAGAAATTGAACACAGGGTATTTCCTTTTGTATCATCTATTGCTTGTAAATAGGTATATTTGTTACTTTTGAAAATGCTTAATCTAGGTCGTTCTGCCGTACCTGAAATTTTTTTTCTGATACGTACTTTCCTTCTATTTCGCCGATTAATTTTATCTTTTATTCTGTTCATAGTGCTATCCTATTTGACTCCTGTCTTTCCAACTTTCTTACGAACCAGTTCATTTTCGTATCGAATACCTTTACCTTTATAGGGCTCTGGCGGTTTATATGCTCTTATTTCAGCACACATCTGGCCAATTTGTTGTTTATTAATACCAGATACAATAATCTTTGTGTTTGCATCAACACTAACAGTAATACCATTAGGTATGGGATATTCTACTGGGTGGGCGAATCCAAGATGTAATATAAGATTGTTACCTTTAACCTCAGCTTTATATCCTACTCCGATTATTTGAAGATTGCGTGAAAAGCCCTGAGAAACCCCAATTATCATATTATTGAGAAGATTCCGATACAAACCATGCATACTCTTAGCTCGTTTACTTTCATTTAAACGATCAACCATCACTTGATTTTCCTGAATATTAAATTTAACTTCAGGTTTATAGTCCTGTGATAATTTTCCCTTTGGCCCTTCAACATTCATCAAATTATTATTTATATTGATCTTTACTCCAGCGGGTATTTTAATTGGTTTAAAACCTATCCGTGACATATAAACTCCCTACCAAATACTACAGATAATTTCACCACCGGCTTTTTGCTCAATTGCTTTTTTACCGGTAATAACACCTTCTGATGTACTTACTATTAATGTTCCAAAACCATTATATATTCGTGGCATTTCCTTATAACCTGAATAAACACGTCTTCCAGGTTTGGAAATTTTTTCTAGCCCCTTAATAACAGGTTTTTCCTCATTGATATATTTTAGAAAAATTCTAATATAATTTTTTCCATCTTGATTTATCTTTTTAAAAGTTTTTATATAACCTTCATTTTTCATGATTTTAGTTATTTCTAATTTCAGTCTTGATGTTAATATATCAACTTTCTCAAATTTGGCCATATTAGCATTTCTAATTTTTGTCAACATATCTGCAACAGGATCACTTAAACTCATTTTTTTCTCCTACCAACTGGATTTTGTTACACCAGGAATGAGACCCTCGCTGGCTAATTTGCGAAAACACACTCTGCACATTTGAAATTTTCTCATGTATCCTCGTGGTCGACCGCAAATTCTACAGCGATTTACTTTCCGTGTCATATATTTTGGTTTTCTTTGCGCCTTAATAATCATTGATTTCTTAGCCATATTATTTACCTTTCAATTATTTCTTGCGAAACGGCATTCCTAATTTTGTTAATAACGACTTAGCTTCTTTATCAGATTTCGCCGTTGTTACAATAGACACATTTAAGCCCATTACTCGCTCAATTTTATCATAATCAATTTCTGGGAAAATAATCTGCTCAATGATTCCTAACGAATAATTCCCATGGCCATCAAAAGAATTAGGATTAGTTCCTCTAAAATCCTTTATTCGGGGTATCGCGACATTAACCAATCTATTATAAAAGTCATACATATATGCACCTCTCAAGGTAACCATAGCACCGATTTCCATTCCTTCTCGAATTTTGAAACCAGCGATAGACTTTCTCGCTTTAGTTCTAACAGCTTTTTGACCAGTTATTTGAGTTAGTTCTTTAACAGCAGAATCTAAAAGTTTTTTATTCTGGATCGCATCGCCTAAACCCATGCTAACAACTATTTTTTCCAGCCTTGGAACCTGCATTACTGATTTATATTCAAAATCATTCATCAATTCTGGCACGACTTTGTCATGATATTGTTTCTTTATAGTTGGAACAACTGCTTTACTCATCACAAACCCCTCTAAATCTCTTCTCCGCATTTTTTACAAATGCGAATTTTTTTTGAATCAGTGGTTTTAAAACCTATACGTGTCGGACCACATTTTTTACATACAAGTTGAACATTGGAAATATGAATAGGTGCTTCAATTTCAATTATGCCACCCTTTTGATTTTGGTTACTTGGCCTGATTGCTTTTTTTACCATATTCACACTTTCAATGTAAATTTGATTTTTCTCTAAATTAAACTTTATAACGCGTCCAGTTTTACCTTCATTTTTACCTGTCATTACTTTGACGGTATCATTCTTTTTTATCTTCTGTTTCATATCAGAACTCCCATTTTACTCATGCAACGAATTTTACAAAACCTCTGGCGCTAAGGATACGATTTTCATATAGTCTTTTTCTCGTAATTCTCGTGCTACTGGCCCAAAGATACGTTTTCCTTTTGGATTTTTGTTAGCATCAATTATTACACAAGCATTATCATCAAATCTTATATATGTACCATCTGGTCTACGAAATTCTTTTTTTGTTCTAACGATTACAGCCTTTTCGACTTGTCCTTTTTTTAACGCAGCGTTGGGCAAAGCATCTTTTACTGCTACAACAATAATATCGCCAATATGTGCAACTCTACGTTTTGATCCACCCAAAACCTTAATACAGGCAACTCTTTTAGCCCCACTGTTATCTGCTACGTTTAGATAGCTCTGCATCTGAATCATTTTACAGCTCCTTAGCCTATTTTGCTCTTTCGACTATTTCCAACAGCTTCCAGCATTTTTCCTTACTGTATGGTCGATGTTCTATCACTTTTACAATATCATCAAAGTTACACTCATTATTTTCATCATGTGCCTTGATTTTCTTTGTTACCTTAACGTATTTCTTATATAAAGGTTGTAGTTTTCTTCTTGCCACTTCTACGACAATGGTTTTATCCATTTTATTACTAACTACTCTACCTTGAAATATTTTTTTTCGTGATTTATCTTGTGTTTTTTCTTCCACAGTTTAACTCCTATGCCTTACGGATTCCAAGATCAAATTCGTGAATCATGGTATTTAATCGCGCAATATTTCTTCTCAACACGCGTCGTTTCACTGCATTATCAACATGTCCAATCACCATATCAAATCTCAAGCCACGATACTCTTTCTTTTGTTCATCCAATTTATTCTTTAACTCGTTTAAAGTTAAATCCTTATATTTATTAATCATCTTGAGCCTCATAATCTCTTCTAATAATAATTTTTGTTTTAATTGGTAGCTTACTTGCTGCAAGTTTCATAGCCGATTCCACAAGATCCTGGGCAACTCCTGCGACCTCAAACATTACTGTCCCTGGATACACTGCTGCAACCCATGCTTCTGGGTTACCTTTTCCTTTACCCATTCTTGTTTCCGCTGGCTTTTTTGTATATGGAATATCTGGAAATATACGAATCCAGACCTTACCACCTCTTTTAATATGTCTTGTTATTGCAACACGAGCAGCTTCTATCTGCCTATTGGTAATCCATTTGTGCTCTAAGGCCATTAAACCAAAATCGCCATAAGAAATTTTATTACCACGATTAGCATCACCGCGCATTCTCCCGCGCATTCTTTTTCTATATTTAATTCGTTTTGGACTTAACATTTGGCTTTATCCTTTCTTTGGCTGCTTCTCTTTTTGTTTTTTTAAGAGTATACCCGCATCATCCTTTTTATTGCCACCATACACTTCCCCATGACAAATCCAAACTTTAACTCCGATTGTACCAAAGGTTGTAATGATTTCAGAAAAACCATAATCAATATCAGCTCGAAATGTATGTAAAGGAATCCGTCCATCCTTATATTCACTCACTCTTGCCATTTCAGCACCATTTAAGCGCCCTGAAACCTTTATTTTTATACCTTGAATACCCGTCTTCATTGCATTAGATACAGCCATTTTCATAGCTTTTCGAAATGAAGCCCTTGCTTTTAATTGCTTTCCAACAGCCAAAGCAACCAATTGAGCATTGTACTCTGGTCTCTTAACTTCTTTGATTTTAATTTGTATTTTTTTATCAACGATGTGCTTAATTTCATTACCTAATTTTTCAATATTCGCGCCTTTAACACCAATAATGACTCCAGGTCGTGCTGTATGTATGATTATAGTAACCTTTTGCGGATGACGTACAATTTCTATATCTGCAACATCAGCATTTTTGGTTTCAGGAAAATCGTTTATTATCTTTCTGATTTTAAGATCTTCATGAAGTGTATCCGCATATTCTTTTGGATCAACATACCATTTGGATTTCCATGACTTATTGATTCCTAGTCTTATACTGTATGGATGTACTTTCTGTCCCACTATTTTCCTTTAACCTCCACTATTTCATCAATTACCACATAAATATGACTCATT
>JAFGWI010000046.1 GCA_016937215.1 Spirochaetales bacterium
AAGGATTTCGAAGCGAAGCGGAGTTATGGAAAGCCTGGCCTGCTGTAATGAAATGAAAGCAGGAAACGCCCAAGGTAACAACCAGCTTAACAAACACAATTTTTGTAATTTGTCCCAGCCTTATTAGAATGCGCCTTTGCGTCGGCCCATAGAATGACCAATTAAGATTTGTCCGATTGATACACGACCTTAAAAGGAGCTGACAACTTCATTTACCGACGGCTAAGGCTTTTACGGTTTTTCTCCTGAAAAATCACACTGCCTTTGCGTAAAAAAAGCCGCTGTCTTTAAAAAACAGCGGCAGAACATTGTTTCGAATAAAGAAAATAATTAAACCAACCTGACCATAATAACACCAGGAATAATTTTTATTGCATCCAACTGTTCCTGGGTGATTTTACTGTCCAGGTCAATAATGTTATAGGCAAAATCACCTTTGTGTTTGTTCAGCATATCCGAAATATTGGCTCCTGTTCCAGCCAAAACCGAGGTGATTTGGCTAACCATGTTCGGGATATTTTTATTGGCAATTAGCAAGCGGACCTTTCCACTGGGCTGTAAATAACATTCGGGAAAATTAACCGAATTCTTGATATTTCCGTTTTCCAGAAAATCACGAAGTTGTTCGGCTGCCATAACAGCACAATTATCTTCCGCTTCAGGTGTAGAAGCGCCCAAATGAGGAATCGCGATAACATTATCCATCAATAACAACTCCTGGTCGGGAAAATCAGTAACATAACAATCGACTATTCCTTTTTTGATAGCTTCCTTTAAATCGCCATTGTTTACAAGGCCATTTCTTGAAAAATTCAACAAGCGAATGCCTTTTTTCATCAGGGAAAACCTATCCTTATCGATCAGCCCCTTGGTTTGGTCGGTTAATGGGACATGGATGGTAATGTAATCGCAAGTTTGTATCAAATTGTCCAGAACCGTTGCCCGTTCAACCTCCCGGGAAAGCCCCCAGGCAGATTCCACACTAATAAAGGGATCAAAACCCATAACCTTCATACCAAGACTGATGGCGTCGTTGGCAACCATTACGCCGATGGCACCCAAACCAATGACCCCAAGGGTTTTACCCTTGATTTCCGGCCCTATATAATCGTTTTTTCCTTTTTCTACCAGTTTGGTAACCTCATCCCCCTTGTCTTTGAGGGTTTTGGCCCAAGCTATTCCCTGCACAATTTTTCGGGAACTTAAAAACAGTGAAGCCAGCACCAACTCCTTTACGCCATTGGCATTTGCCCCTGGTGTATTAAAAACAATAATGCCCTTTTCAGAACATCTTTCAATAGGAATATTATTCACTCCAGCCCCGGCCCTGGCAACGGCCTTTAGGCTGGCTGGAAGTTCCATATCATTCATTTTAAAGCTTCGCAAAATAATACCATCAGGATTAATGAATTCAGAAGCGATTTCATAATTATCCCTTGGTAGTTTTTCCAGTCCGATTGAACTGATTTTATCTAAAGTCTGAATCTTGAACATAGCCTTCTCCTAACTATTCTTATCAATCTGCCTGATACTTATAAAATTACTTGTTTTGTGCTTCAAATTTTTTCATAACCTCTACCAGTTTTTTCACACCATCCAAGGGCATGGCGTTATAAATACTCGCCCGCATACCGCCAACAGAACGATGGCCCTTCAGGGTAACCAAGCCCTGTTTTTCAGCCTCTTTGATAAACTGAGCGTCAATATCAGGATTGCCAGTAACAAAGGGAACATTCATCAAGGACCTGTCTTTTACAGACACTGGGCTTGAAAACAAAGCAGACTGGTCCAAAAAGTCATATAACACAGCTGCTTTTTCCTCATTATATTTTAACATAGCTTCAAGGCCGCCCATTTTTTTGACCCACTTAAAAACCAGTCCGGAAATATACAAACTGTAACAAGGAGGAGTATTGTAGGCGGAATCAGCCTCACTGTGAGTCTGGTAATTAAGCATAATAGGCGTTATATCCATAGCCTTTCCGATAAGATCCTCCCTGATAATTACAATAGTCAAACCAGCCGGGCCGATATTTTTTTGAGCTCCGGCATATATCAAAGCGTATCTTGAAACATCCACTGGCTCGGACAAAATATTTGAAGACATATCGGCTACCAATGGCACCTTGCCAGTGTTGGGTAAATCCGTAAAGCGCGTACCGTAGATCGTGTTATTGGATGTTATATGAAAAAAATCGGCATCCGGCGTAAAATCAGATTCCTTCCACTGAGGAATATAACTGAAAATTTTATCTTCGCTGGAACCGATAACCTTAACACTTCCATAAACCTTAGCCTGAGCCATGGCCTTTTTTGACCAGGCGCCGGTAATCAGAAAATCAGATTTTTTGCTATTGGAAAAAAGATTCAAGGGAACCATAGCGAATTGTAATGAAGCCCCGCCTTGAAGGAACAACACTTTGTAATTTGCGGGAATGGCCATGATTTCACGTAAATCCTGTTCGATTTCCTCCATTAACGCCATAAAGGGTTTTGAGCGATGACTCATCTCCATGATCGACATGCCATGGCCTTTGTAATCAATTAAATCGTTTTGTGCTTCCTGTAACACCTCTTCCGGTAAGACTGCCGGACCAGCTGAAAAATTATAGACTCGCATACTTCCTCCTCAAGGATCATTTCTCTGTTGGGTTTTGATCACCGTCATTACCAGGCCAACAGAAATGATGTGTTATTTGCCACACTTATGATTGTTAGTGAGCGTTCCCTGTTTCCGCTCCGCTTCAACAGGTCGGGCTTTGCGCCACTACGGCTAACGCCTTCGAAGGTTTCAGGCCGGAAATTATCCGGCCTGAAACGCTTTGTTCAGCCATTTTTGAAAAAATGGCTGAACATGGCTCCAATCCCTAACGCCCATGTAACGACTGCCCTGGACAGCCTGACAAATACACGCTTATAAAATTCACCGTTCTTTTAGAGAAATGGCAGCCGACAAAATCAGAAGCTCTGAAAAAAAATCCAGATTTCTAATGGTCACCCTGGAGTTATCAGACTTCAAAACAACCGGCGTGAAATTGAGTATCCCCTTTATACCGGCCTGAATTAATTTATCCGCGACTCCTTGCGCCGCTTTCATCGGAACAGTGATAATTCCAATCTCAATATTCCTGGACCTGACAATTTCATCTATTTGGTAAGCCGGGTATAGACTAACCGCTGATTCCATCATTTCCAGCATGTTTATGTTTGAATCAAAACCAGCAACCACCATCACATCACCCATCAAAAATCCCTGATAATTCAAAATCGATGCTCCTAAACGGCCAAGCCCTACTATACAGGCTCTTTTCACTGATTCGAGCCCCAAACCTTTAAAAATGGCTTGTTTTAAAGGTTGAACCTCATAACCGGCTATGGTATTGCCAAACTCGCCTAAAAGACTAATATCACGTCGAATACTGGTTGCCTTTACATTCAGCTGCTCAGCCAAAAAGCCGGAATTAACAGTTAACCTTCCTTCTTTTTCTACCCGCGATAAAAGCCTGTACAAAAGGCATAATCTTTGAATCGATGGTTCAGGTAATTTTTCTCTCATAAATCCTGTGAATATTTTCACAGATAATATGGCATTGTTTTGTTAAAATGTCAAGCTATTTTCATAAAAAAAGGGCCATGTCTGTGAAAAATATCACAGACATGGCCCTTTAATCAAAAACCGATCCTATCATCACCTAAAAGCATTTTTATTAAATAAAATTACTGGTTTCAAGATAAGATACAATTTGAAGAATGCTGTCGTAATAACCAGCTTTTCGTTTTTTTATGAACATTTGCAAAATGGCTGCCCGGTATTCGTCGTTTATTGACCACGATTGTATACTCATGGGGTCGCCCTGGGATATTCCTGAATTATCAGCCACAGAACCCCGCAGCACACGATCAACCTTAAAATTTGTCTGCCATAAAAAATTACTCACTTCACTCACTTCCATCCCAAAGAGGGGCACGAAAAGATTCTCACGTTTATCAATTTTCAAACCCTCCTCCACCGGGCTGAACGGACGCTTTTTCAGCTGCACATATTTTTTAAGCTCGCGGCCCTCGCGCTGAATCACAAGCTCAACCAGAGCATTAACCGGGACATCCAGAAGATATTCCTGCAGATCGGGGATTTTGGAGAAACTCAGACCATTTATTCGCAACAATTTATCCTGCTTTTCAATGCCTGCCCTATAGGACGAGGAAGAAGGCAAAACATAAACAACCTCCAGCCCCTTTGGGCTCTCGTCAATAGCCATACCCAGAAAACCATGGGCAATCTCTCCACCCATATATAACTTGAAAAGGATTTTTTTTACGTAATTATAGGGAATAGCAAAATTCAAACCCTCGAACATTTCAAGGCCCGCGAAAACAACTCCCAAAAGATGGCCCCTGGAATCCAGAAGCGGCCCGCCTGAATTTCCATTATTGATAGGAGCATCAACCTGAACAACATTCCCCATTTGAATAAAACGGGGACTCACATTGGACAAAATCCCCTGTGTCAAGGTATTTTCAAGCCCAAGAGGCGCGCCAATAGCCTGCACCTTTTCGCCCAAATTAAACGAAATAGCAACAGGAAGGGGAAAAATATATTCTGGCTCCAGTTCCACCTTTAACAATGCCAGGTCCAAAATCCGGTCATAGCCCACTACTTTAGCTGGAATTTTATCTTTCACATCTTCAGACAAACGAATATACAGACGCGAGAAGCCTTCATATTCAGGATCAACCTCAGTGGAAATAACATGGTGATTGGTTAAAAGATAACCTCGCTTATCAATAAAAAAGCCGCTTCCTATCCCGCGATCAGGAACCCCATAACCATTTTCAAGCCTTATTCCGCGATCAACCCATACCGTAACTGTCCCATTAACCAAGGTCGCCTTGGCTAGGACTTCCGAAAGAGCAGCTAAAGTCTCGCTTTTTACTACTTCTTCCTGAAAAGCGGATTTTTCCATAATCATTTTTGCTGCTAAAGGTTGATTCAATTCCAGCGAAAGCTCAAAAATCCCTTTTAACTCTTCCGGAGTTAATTCATAGGCCTCAACAAGGCTCTGATACAATAAAAAAGCCTGCATTTTATTGTTTTTTTCCAATTCATAGTTGGCCCAATTTTCAAGAAGGCTCTTTTTATCCCAGGGCTGCAAACGATCAAGCCAGCCAAGAACCCTGAAGGTTTCCAATAAACTCATGGCCTGTGAAAAATCCTTATTTTCAATCCGTGAAAAAAAATCAGCCTTTAATTCATCAGCGAGTCGTTGTTCCATATCAGCCATTTCACCAGGATTCAGGATGTTATTCTTTTCCTTTAACGCAAAAATGTCCTGCAAGGCCAATAGATATTCTTTTTTGCTTATCAAGTCTTCAACATCATCTCGAATCAATTCTTCAAGACTTGGATAATCAGCCTTTGGCTGCTCAGTTGTAACACAGGACACAAAAAAAAGTAGAATTAAAGTAGTTAAAAATAATCTCATTCAATTTCCTCAACATAAATATCTTTATTAAAGGTAAAATAAAAAAAATGCCGACCCTTTGCTCTGTATTGGCCAATCTGTTCCTGAAACCCATTCAAAGGCATTAGCCCTGGCTTTTGAAGCCAAAAAACAGAGGGTACTCCCGAAGCAATGATAGGTATTATTTTATCATCCCTCAGAACCTCAGAAATACGTTCCTTTGACGCGCGAATTTCCAGATCAAAAACACCGTCAAAAGCAGTGGCAAAACGATAAACCTGTTGATCACCATCCAGGATTTGCAGATAATCAAAAACACCATCACCGGTCATATCCCAGCTCTGTTCTATCACCTTGCCCTGACTGCTGTATTTTGATACCCACTCAAAAAAACCATCACGATTCTTATCATAACGAATTTCCTTCAACAGCCCCTTTTCGTAGACCTCATGACACTCGAAAATCTTGTCACCATCATAATCAATCTCGCCGGTTTCAGCTAAACCGTTTTTAAAATAAACAATCTTGTCATAAAAATCGTTACGGTCATAATCCCATTTTTCAATTACAGGGACTCCGCCTTCGTATTGGATGATTTTTCTTGTATCATCAGAGCGCTCTGTTGAAAAAAACTCCTGCTTTTCAAATGCAAAAATGATAAACTCATCACGGGCTAAAGGTCCCAGGGCCTCAAAAGAAACATCGGGCCACCAGGGATAACTAAAAGGAGATTCGTTTTCTTTAACCACATCAAAAGCGATTGCTTTAGGCAAAAGAAGGTATTCACTGAACCTGCCCCCCTCCCAAAGACCGATCTTTTGTACAAAGGGATAATCAATATAGTCGATCTGCTGATAAGGTTGATTTCCCTTATACAATGTCATGACACGAGGTAATGCGGATTCAAATTCTATAATGATTTCCGGGGCCCCATTTTGATCAAAATCCCGAATCCATTTAATCAAACGACCTTGATCAAATACCCATTGCTCTTCAACAAATCCATCATTATTCACATCATTAAAACGAGCGCCTGAGAATTGGCTGAGCTTTTCCAACCAAGGCTCATCTTCAGGATGGTATATAGCCAGAAAATCCCTTAAAAGAGGCACTGACAAATCATAGTGCTGGTCGATAAACAAAGCAGCCCATTGCTTCGACTCTTCCGGCAAAACCTCCAGGGCCAGCAAATAAACACCAGAAAGCCTTATTCCATCATCTATCAGAGTCTTTACCAGATTAACTTTTTTTTCACTATCCGATTCCAGGCGAGCCTGCCAAAGCCGTAATATGGTTTCCGCGGGCAACTGAATAATACCACGCTCCAAGACATCTCTGGCCTCAGCAACACGATTTTCAGAAACATAAAACTGAATCAAGCGATCATAAAAATCGCCTTGCAATGGAAAACGCTTAACAGTAGAAACAAGAAGAGGCTCACATTTTATCTTATCCATCCATTGACAGTACAATGAAGCCAGGTATTTATAAAAATCAGGGTTATCCTTGTAGAGATTTTCAATATCATTAAAAAGCTTTAACGCGGCCTCAAAATCCTTATTACGTAAAAACAGCTTAGCTTGTTCATACTTTGCCTGATACGCCCCATAATAAACCCAGGTATTCGAAGACAAGGCCCGATTCAACATTCCGGCGGCTATATCGGTTTGTTGAAGATTTTTGCTATCAAGCAGATATTGCATAAACAAGGCATCGGAATATTCGGAGTAAAAATCCAAAGCCTTATTCAAATAGGACCTTACTATATCCGGTTTTTTTTCAACATCCGCAGCCGAAGCCTGAAGAAAATAAGCTTTAGCTATTTCCAGATCATTAGCCACGGCTGACAAACAGAAAAACGGTAACAGAAGTAGAAATAATAATATTTTTGCCCCTATTTTTATTTGATACATGAACAATGACCTTTCAGGGATGACTCTTTACCTGAAAGCTTTTAAAAATATCATTAGCGATACCAAACTTTAAAGGCAAAAATCAACCCGAATATATTTCCAAAGGGCTCTTATTCCTCAATATCGTCATTTTTGGGCTTAAAACCAAGCAATTCCTCAACCTCGGTTCCATCAAGGGTTTCTCTTACAACCAAGGTATCAGCAAGAAGTTTTAATTTATCCTTATTATCGGTTAAAAGCTTTACTGAAATATTCAAACAATCGATGATTATCTTTTCTACTTCCTTATCGAGTAATTGAGCGGTTTCTTCGGAATACTCCCGGTGACGGGCAATTTCCTTTCCAATAAAAATAGGTTCTTCCTTCTGACCATAGGCAACAGGCCCCATTTTTTCACTCATGCCCCATTCGCAAACCATCATTCTTGCCAAACGGGTCGCCTTCTCAATATCATTACTTGCGCCTGAGGTGGTTTCGCCGTAAACCAATTGTTCCGCGGCATACCCTCCAAGTAAGACCTTTATCTTGTCTTCAGAATAACCACGGCTGTAATAATGGATATCATCCTTTGGTAAAGGCATGGTTACTCCGCCAGCCCGGCCATGGGGGATAATTGTAACCTTGTGCAGAGGATCGGCGTTCTCAAGAAAATAATGAAGAATTGTATGACCGGCCTCATGATAAGCCGTCATTTCTTTTTCTTTTACCGGAATGATTTTGGATTTTTTGGCTATACCCATAAGAAGTTTATCCCTGGCTTCTTCAAAATCAGCCATATGAACATGAGTTTGATTTTTCCTTGCCGCAAACAAAGCAGCTTCATTAACCAGATTTGCCAGATCAGCCCCTGAAGTCCCGGGAGTTGCCCGTGCCAGCTTTTGATAATCAATATCATCACTTGGGGGAATTTTGCGGCAATGAATTCGAATAATGTCTTCACGCTCTTTAATATCGGGCATATCAATAACCACCTGACGGTCAAATCGGCCAGGCCGGAGCAAAGCCGGGTCCAGAACATCGGGCCGGTTGGTAGCTGCCAGAATGATAACCCCATCTTTGGTATCAAAACCATCCATTTCCACAAGCATCTGATTCAAGGTCTGTTCTCGTTCATCATGGCCACCGCCATAACCAGCACCCCGTGTGCGCCCCACAGCATCCAGCTCATCGATAAACAAAATGCACGGCGCGTTTTTTCGCCCCTGATCAAAGAGATCTCTCACTCGCGAAGCACCAACACCGACAAACATCTCAACAAAATCCGATCCTGACATATGAAAAAAAGGCACATTGGCTTCACCGGCAATAGCCTTTGCCAAAAGGGTTTTACCTGTTCCAGGCATACCCACCAAAAGCACACCAGTTGGAATACGGGCCCCTATCTTGATGAATTTTCCGGGGTTCTTCAGAAACTGCACAACTTCTTCCAGTTCATATTTGGCCTCTTTTTGCCCGGCCACATCCTGGAAGGTGATTTTTTTTGAAGTATCCAAATAGCGTTTCGCGCGGCTTTTACCAAAGGAAAAGGCCCGGGAGCCTGAGCCCTGAACCTGACGAAACATAAACCAGATAAACAAAAAGGCGATGATCCATGGTAAAAGCCCCAGAAATATCTGTAAAGGATCATTAGCTGTGGATCCACCTTCAACAATCACATTATTTTTCAATAGTTCTTCAACCAGATCGTTATCCAGATAGGGTATCTGAGACTTGAAATCCCGTTGCCCCTCGGATGGAGCTGTTTTGTATTGACCAATAATAGTCAAATTATCAAGAATCTCGATTTTTTGTATCTTACCCTGTTCCAGGTCTTTTTTAAAATCGCTATAGGGAATATGTACTTGCATTCCCTGTGTTTGAAACACGAGAAAAAAAAGAAAAAAGCCAACAAGAATCAGAAGTGAAATTAAGGCTGCCCGATTGTTCAGGTTAAATTTGGGCGGCTTTTTATCAGGATCTTTCTGGGAATCATCATAATCATTATTGCTCACTTTGAAATCACTCCATCTTTAAAAATTTTAAGAATATACCTGGCTTGTTTATTAACCCGCTCATTATAATGCAGAGAAAAAATATCATCATAACCAAAGGATTTGCCCAATACAGCTGAAATTCCTTTGGAGTTTTCCAATATCGGAATCAGCCAGCGTTCAGTTTCAGGTATTTTCCATTCATTATACAGTTTTTTAAGGGATTTTCTACCATTTTTTAACTCTATTTTATCCCCGATTTTACGACTGCGCAATATTACCTGGTTATGGGCCTCTAGATCAAGACAACAAAAACTTTTTGTTTCACTGCTTTTTACCGATATTATTGAATCATTTGGATAAATTTTAAAAACAGTACCTTTTACATCCAGCTCCATGCCCGGATAAACTTTTATAAAATAACCATTTTTGATATTTAAGACAAGCTCGGGCCTGAAAACCAGCTGATCACCTTCAATTTTTAATTCAACACCATAACCCTTCAATAGGGTCCTTGAAATTGAATTAGGATAGATTTTTTTTAATGGATTGAAAAAATCAAAGGGCAATTTCACCTGATCAGACCTCCTTATCATGGACGAGCTGAGAGCCCAAAGAGACTGCAGTTTGATCAAAAATGGTTGCCTATTCCAAATCTCAAGAGAAGTCTGGTAGCCACCTGATATTTTTTGCCAAATTATTCGCTGCCCAGCTTCATGTTCAATAAAATCCGCCATTTCCGACATAAAAAATGTGATTCTTGAAAGAGCCCGGGACATTCCAGGAAAGACTTTTTTAATCTCAGGAACAAGATGATGCCTAAGATGATTTCGCAAAATGCTTTGATCATCATTTGTTGAATCAAAAGAATATTTTATGGATAGTGAATCAAGAAAATCGATAAGGTCTTTTTTACGAACACCGAGCAAAGGCCGCAAAATCACTCCCCTTTTCGGGGAAATACCCTTTAAACCTGAAGGTGAAGAGCCTTGAAAAAACCGCATCACCATGGTTTCTTCCTGATCATCTCGATGATGAGCCAATAACAAAAAGCGGGCCTTACATTTATCCAAACAACGATAAAAAAAATCAAAGCGACATGTTCGGGCTACTTCCTCAAGGCTTTTTTTTTGATCACGCGAACGTTGCCGCAAATACCCAGACTCAAGAGACTCGTAATAAATACAGGTAAAAACCGAGGAGCACTGGTTCTGAATCAGATTCCAGTCGCCAAGGCATTGATCATGGGGCCGAATTCCATGATTCAGATGAGCCGCAAATAGTTCGAATCCCCAACGCGGCTTTAATTCATAAAGAATCATGGCCAAAGCCATGGAATCAGCCCCGCCGGAAAGCGCCAGCAAGAGCCGCTCACCAGGAAGAACCGAGAAAGACCTTAATTCCGATTCCACGATGGATATCAATCGGGACTTCTTCACCTTTGATTGGCCCAGCCCATGACCTTATCAATAGACTGAGAAAACAATGACATTAAAACTCGCTCGCCCTTTTCCAAAGCACAATCAATCTGCCGTGATTCCGCCTCCTCGGGCTCTCCCAAAACATGGTGAACAACAGGGCCTCCTGCCTTAGGACGACCTATTCCTATAAAAAGCCGTTTAAAATCACTGGTTCCAAGAACATCAATAACAGATTGCAATCCCCTCTGCCCGCCGGAAGACCCCTTTGCCTTGAAACGTATTTCTCCTGGCGCCAGATCAAGGTTATCGCAGATTATCACAAGAGAATCGGACTTAAGATTAAAACGCTTCAGTAAATAGGGAATAACCACCCCGGACCGGTTCATGAAAGTTAATGGTTTAGCGAGAATGACAGGTTCATCATTAAAACGGCCTCTTCCTATTTGGAGAGGCCGAAAAAATGCATTTTTAATTTTGATATGATGGGCACTTGCTAATCGATCAATAAGCATAAAGCCCGCGTTATGCCGTGTTTTCTGATATTCTAAGCCGGGATTCCCCAAACCTATAAACAGAAAAGCCAGAAATTATTCCTCAGACTGAACAGAAGAAGACACAACTGCCTCACCACTGTCACCTTCTCCGGATTCTTTAACTTCTTTCTTGCGAACAACAGCGCAAACAAGAGCGTCTTTGGGTGTTAAAAATTTAATACCTGGCATGTCCTTTAAATCAGCCACGTGAATACTTTGACCAATTTCAAGACTGCTTACATTAACCGTGATCATTTCGGGCAAATCCTTAGGCAGACATTCAATTTCCAATTCATGAAGAGCAGTTTCAAAAATACCACCGGTTTTAACGCCTAGAGGCGCACCTTCAACATGAACAGGAACATGGGTTTTTAAAGACTTACCCTTTTCAATCTCATAAAAATCAATATGAGTAATGGTTCCTCGCATGGCATTTTCCTGATAATCCTTAACAATACAATGATAGGTTTCCTTGCCAAGGTTTAAATCGATGATTATGCTTTCTGAAATAATCTTAAATTTTGAATTGAATTCACGAGCGCTGACCGAGACAGATACAGGCTCTCTGTGTCCATAAATAATTGAGGGAATCATACCCTCACGGCGTAATGCGCGACTGGCACTTTTACCCTTCTCATCCCGAACTTTCACTTCAAGAGTTTTGTTTTCCATTTTAGATGGCTCCTCCGCATTCCAATAAATGAGTATCTGGGACGGTAGGATTCGAACCTACGAATGCCGGTACCAAAAACCGGTGGCTTACCGCTTGCCGACGTCCCATTGAAAAATCGTCAAATACTATCGTGTTTTTAAAAAAAAAGAAAGACCTTTTCTGAATTTTTTTTTGATTAAGTTGCTGGTGCTGCTTCCTGATCCTTTACTTTTTCATATTCTTCCAGAATTTTATTCTGGATTTCATTCCGGCAATCGGAATTTATAGGATGAGCGATGTCCTTATACTCACCCGTTGTGGTTTTCCGATTTGGCATAGCCACAAAAATACCTTGTTTGCCTTGTATAACCTTTAAATTATGCACTACA
>JAFGWI010000047.1 GCA_016937215.1 Spirochaetales bacterium
ATAAAAAGAGCAGTTAAGCATTATAATCCCGATACTGCAGAAGGTAAAGAGAAAATTTTTCAATTTTTATATCCATATGTCGAAAATCTCGATTCTCAAATAAAACTTGACGGATATTTGAATACCATAGCAGATACGATAGGAGTTAATTATAAGGCTGTAAAATCGGATTTTCATAACCGGAAAACACGAAAAAAACCTCAAACCATTGTTGAGGAAAATGTACAACACCCAATTATCCCGACTGATGAGTTGTCTTTGATGTTAGCACTGGCTGTAAATGCAGGTTTGTATGAAAAACATAGAAATCAATTATCGCCAGATCTTTTGGAAGATCCTAACGCGAAGGAGCTCTATTTTACATTGGAAGAATGTTTTCGGGAGGATAATTATTCCAATGATTATTTTATGGGTTTAATTGAAAGGCATCAGCTCAAGGAATTATTGATAGAAAAATTCTCAACCGGAGAGTATACCATAAATACCGATGATTTTATTACAAAGGGGATCTATAAATTAAAAAAACGGGAAATTATGAGGCGACAGGATCAAATTTCCGTGCTAATCAAGCGTTTTGAAAAAAATGATCCTGAAAAAACAAAGGATTTGATGGTTGAGAAGATGATTTTAGATAAGGAACTTCAAAAATTAAGGGTAGGGGATAATGTCTGAACTAGAGAATGATCCAGCAGTAATGAAATTACTTGAATTCGGAAAAGAAAAAAAAATTATAAGTTTTGAAGAAGTAACGGATTTTTTACCGGATTCCATTTCAAATAGCGATAAAATGGATGACGTGCTCGCGCTTTTGCAGAAAAACAAAATCAAGATATCCGAGGAAGATCTGGACATTGATATTGAGCAGGAGGAAGTGTCCAAGAAATCAGCTAAAAAAAAGAAAGTGGTCGCTTCTGACAAAGACACCTCTATTGATGATCCTATTCGTCTGTATTTAAAGGAAATCGGGAAAGAAAATCTTTTAACTGCAGAAGAGGAAGTCATTTTATCCAAGCAAATGGAAGAAGGTGCCGAGATAGTTGAAAAGGTTATCAAGGAATCGGGTGTTTTTATCAGTGAATTTTTTTTGATTGCCCTAAAAATCCTAAGGAAAAATGATATTAAGAGCCCTAATCTGACTAAAAAGCAATTATCAGAATTGCTTGCTGAAAAACGTCGCTTGACTCAAGCTTATTTTGAGGCTTGTAAAGAAAATTATCACCCTATTAAGGAATACATAAATGCAAAAGCTGCCATACGCGAAGCAGGTGATGATTTTACAGTTGATCAGAATTTGATGAGAAAGAAAAAAGAGCTTTTAAAAAATCTTAAAAAGGTTTCCATTCAACCGCCGGAAATCAGCAGTATTTCCGATAAATTTATTAAAATACAACGTGATATTCGTAATGCCAACCGGGACAAGGAAAAAATCTTTCGCATGCTTCAGATTGAAGATGCCAAGGATTTGCGTAACCTGAATAAGAATTTGTCATTACCAAGGGAACGTGAAAAAATTGAGAGGAAACTCAATTTGTCGGCTGATAAAATTAAAAGCCGTATTCGAAAAATCCAGCTAAACAAAAAACACATTGAGGAACAGGAATTTCTTTTCGAAGCACCCAAAGCGGATATTATCAAATTGGCTGAAAGCATTCACCATGGAAAAAGCATGATGGAATCGGCTAAGAATAAACTCATCAAGGCCAATCTTCGACTGGTTGTGAGTATCGCGAAAAAGTATACCAACCGCGGTTTGCATTTTTTTGATTTAGTCCAGGAAGGTAATATTGGTTTGATCAAGGCTGTAGAAAAATTTGAATACCGCAAGGGATACAAATTTTCCACATACGCCACATGGTGGATTCGTCAGGCCATTACCCGTTCTATTTCTGACCAGGCGCGAACTATTCGTGTGCCGGTTCATATGATTGAGCAGATTAACAAGGTGATCCGTGAATCCAGGCAGTTGATGCAGATATTGGGACGTGAACCGACTAATGAAGAGGTTGCCGAGCGTTTGGGCTGGCCTGTTTCACGAGTCAAATCAGTAAAAAATGTGGCTCGAGAACCCATATCCCTGGAAACGCCCATAGGTGAGGAAGAAGATTCTTTACTAGGTGATTTTATTGAAGACAAGGAAGTAGAAAACCCGGCAAGTCAGACTGCCTTTAAATTGCTTCAGGAACAACTGGAGGATGTATTGATGACATTGCCTAAACGTGAACAGGAAGTTCTTAAAATGCGTTTTGGTCTTGAGGATGGTTATTCCCTCACTTTGGAAGAAGTGGGTTTATATTTTAATGTAACACGAGAAAGAATTCGTCAGATTGAAGCCAAAGCTTTAAGGCGGCTTCGACATCCCAAGCGTAGTCGAAAATTACGTGATTATCTCGATAATTAAGGAGGAGACCCTAATATGATGCACGAAGTATTTGAGAAATTGAGAGATCTTCAGGATGTTCTTTCAAAGAAATTTGATATTGATCGGGATATGAAAGAAATCCCCAAAATCCTAACAACTAAAACAGAATTGCTCAATCGATTGAAAAAATCATATATCGAAAAAAATGATGATTTGCAGCGAAAGAAAGAACGAATCAAGGAAATCCGCCATAAGATGCAGGAAGCAGAGCGTAACAGGGAGCATTCCGAGCAACAGATGGATGTGATCAAAACCCAGCGGGAGTACGAGGCGCTTGATAAAGAGATTAAAATCGCCAAGGAAAAAGAAGAAGACTCTCGAAAGCTTCTTCAAAAAGAAGAAAAAAACCTGGAAGAATTGGCAGCCCAGCTGGAACGCGAAGAAAATCTCATCAAAAAGCAGGAAGAAGAAATAAAGAACGAAAATAACCGCATCAAGCATGAGCTTAAGGAAAAGGGCAAGCTTTTGAAAACCCTTGAAAAGGAAGAAGAAAAGATTACCCCTGGTCTTGATGAAGAAATCCTGTTTAAATTCGAGCGCATTATCAAGAGCAAAGCCGGTGTCGGTATTGTTCCTATTCATTCGGGGATTTGTACGGGGTGTCATATGATTCTCCCGGCGCAATTTGCCAATGAGGTTCGTTCCGGTGAATCAATTCTTTTTTGTCCCCATTGCTCACGTATTCTCTTTTTTCAGGAAGATGAAGAAATGCCAGGCGAGTTTGAACCTATATACAGCAGTCATGATGATGAAGAAGATGAAGTTTTTGATGATGAATAAATAATTGACGGGCCAAACCATCGCTATAAATTAGATGAATATTTATAGAGGAAAGTCCGGGCTCCATAGAGTATGACACCGGTTAATTGCCGGGCCCGGTCTCCAGGGAGCTGGAATTTTTTTCTAGTCACCTGGAGACCGGGACAGAAAGTGCCGCAGAAAATATACCGCCATTTACAGCTTGTTTTTCATCGTTGATAATGGTAAGGGTGAAATGGTGAGGTAAGAGCTCACCGGAAAAGGGGCAACCTTTTTCGCAGGGTAAACCTTGTCAGGAGCAAAGCTAAGCAGCAGGGGAGTGACTCGCTCGTATTCCTGCGGGTAGGCTGCGAGAACCTGTTGAAAAAACAGGTCCAGATAGATGATGGTTAGTACAGAACCCGGCTTATTGGCCCGTTTTTTTTATTTTTTGTATCCTAGGATCCTGCCTCATATTAATTTCCTTAAAGATGTCAGTTGGTGACAATGTTTATCTGTTTTAACAGATTTCCACATGATGTTAATAGGTGTTAGGGATTGGAGTAATGAAGTACAAGTTTTTCAGAACTTGTACTTCAAAGGTTTATTTCCTGATTATTTCAGGAAATAAACCTTCGAAGCGGCAGCGGAGTTACGCAAAGCCCGGGCCTGGTGCAGCGAAGCGAAGGCAGGCAACACCCAATCCCGTAAAATAAATAAATAAATACAATCATTTTTCGCGTAAAAGTATTAAAAAAAGTCATAATATTGCCTTTTTTATGGAAATTTTATTTTTTTTATAGGCCTTTAATAAAATCATTGCTATTAAGATTTTAACAGATTGACTTTTTAGCCGATCTATTATTAAATACCCTTGGCCGGTTCGGTTAGGAAGATATGAGACGAGAGAAATACGCATTTTACACAACCAAAAAGAAAAAAAAAGGGTTACGACTGGTTCTGTTGGCTGCTTTGATTGCAGCTGTGATTGGTGTTTTAATTTTCGTTGTGCCCTATGACAAGATTTACGCGATTTTTGCTGGTCAGGATAAAGATAAGTCCTTAAATGAATTATGGGATTTAAAAAATTATTCCGAGATCATTGAAATTACCGGCGAAATATTAAAAACATCGCCTTTCGATTCTTATTATCTTGGATATTTAGGTTTGTCCCTGTTCTATCAGGCCAGTTCGGATATTGAAAACAACAAGGACCTGCTCGATCGAACTATCTTTGTTTTGCGAAAAGCCAAGCTGGACAAATCTTCGGCGTTTATCCGGAGTTATTCCAACGAGATAAATTATATTTTGGCGCTGTCCTATTCTTTCATGGGTAATTATTATATTGATCTGGCAATAAAGTATATGGAAGAATCGCTGCAACAGGGCTATCTCGGCCCTGATACCTATAAATTACTGGCCACATCATATGGGGAATTAGGCGATTATAATAAAAAACTGGATTATCTTTTGCTTGATCTTGAAATTGATGAAACTGATATCGGGTTATTGGCTCTGGGTCAGGCCTATTTTGAGTTAAACCGATTACAAGATGCAGAGCTCGCTACTCAAAAGGCTTTGAACAAAACAGTCAATGAAAAGACCATGCTTGAATGCCGATTTCGTTTGGGCGAGATTTTTATGCAGCGCAATGAATTTTTCAAGGCTGAAGAACAGTTTAAAAAAATTCTGGAGCTAAACCCTCGATTGGCTGATGCTCATTATAATTTGGGTGAAATATATTCAAAAATGAATGATGATATAAAAGCAAGGTATCATTGGAGGGAAGCTTTAAAAATCGATCCTAATCATTACGGCGCGACCCTTCGCTACTATAAATAAAAACTGAGATGCTTAAAATACAGGAGGTAGAATCAAGATGGCATTTGGTAAATTAATTGATATTTTTTCTGCGGACATTGGAATTGATTTGGGTACTTGCAACACACTTGTATATGTCAGGGGCAAAGGAATTGTCTTGAGTGAACCTTCTGTTGTGGCTGTTGAACGTGGTACCAGAAAAGTGGTGGCTGTGGGAAATGAAGCCAAGAAAATGCTTTGGAAAACCCCTGGCGAAATTATTGTTATCAGGCCGCTGCGAGACGGTGTGATCGCTGATTTTGAAACCACCGAAAAGATGATTCGTTTTTTTGTTCAAAGAGTATTGCCTCGAAAATGGTTTGTGAAGCCGCGAATGGCGATTGGTGTGCCGACTTGTATCACTGAGGTTGAAAAACGGGCTGTGCGCGAAAGCGCGGAGCAAGCTGGAGCCAGAGACCCAGTTTACCTGATTGAAGAGTCCATGGCAGCCGCTATTGGCGCTGGTATTCCTATCAGCGAGCCTGCGGGTAACATGGTTTGTGATATTGGCGGAGGCACAACGGAAATTTCAGTTATTTCTCTTGATGGAATGGTTGTCTCTAATTCCATTCGTATTGGCGGCGATGAATTCGATGATGCCATTATCAAGCATGTGCGAAATGTTCATAATCTCATTATTGGGGAATCCACAGCTGAAAATTTAAAGATAACCATAGGAAGCGCTATTCCTGATAAAAAAATCGAGAAGATGGAAATCAAGGGTACCGACGCGATTACTGGTTTACCCCGTCGACTGGAATTGGACAGTGTTGAAGTTCGTGATGCTCTTTTGGAACCGATTAATGTGGTGGTTGAAGAGGTTAAAAAAACCTTGGGTCAGACACCTCCTGAATTGGCCGCTGATATTATCGAGCGCGGAATAGTCATGACCGGTGGCGGATGCTTGTTAAAGGGGTTTCCAAAGCTTATTGCCAAGGAAACCGGTGTTCCTTGCATTCGGGCCGAGAATCCTTTGTTATGCGTTGCTCTTGGTGCTGGAAAATATCTGGAGATGCTCCGGGCAAGTGATAAAAAACTTTATAACACGGTTTAAAATAGGTACAATAGAAATGAATATAAGCTTATGATTAAAAACCTTCGCGCCTTATTCAGGAATCATAGTGATAAACTCGTATTTGTGTTTCTCATTATGATTTCATCTGTTTTGATTGTTAATTCCGATAACCAGACGATTCAGGTTTTGAATAAATCTGGCCAAACTTTTTTTGCCGCTTTTCAAGTAGGTGTGTCCGGTTTATCTGGAGTCGTCGCGCGGCTTTTTGGTACTCTGGATGATGTGGGCAAATTGAGCCAGGAAGTAGCTGATTTAAAAAAACAGCTTTCCGATTACAAGCAATTAAATGAGTTGAAGGATATGCTTGAACAGGAAAACCAGCAATTGCGTTCAGCTCTAAATATGGGTTTATCGATTCCAAAGATTTTTCAATATAATGTTCGGGAAATACCAGCGCTCATTATTGCCAAGGAACCCGGGAATTTTTTTCAAAGCTTGATTATCAACCGCGGAAGCAAAGACGGAATTCACAAGGATATGGCTGTTATAGCTGAATATGAAAAGGGATTCGGCTTGGTTGGTAAAATTGTAAGTGTTAGTGTGATTTCATCGATTGTTATGCCTATTTACAATAAGGATTTCTATGCTTCCGCGCAGCTTAAGACAAGTCAGTATGAAGGGCTTGTATCTGGTTTAGGAGAAAATTCCCAGGATGTTTTAATGCAGTTTGTATCCAAAAACGCGAAATCCCATTTGAAAATTCACGATGTTGTTATAACCTCGGGCACAGGGCAGGTTTATCCCAAGGGAATACATATTGGCACAATCAATGAAATCAGTTCCAATTCCTATGAAACTTCCATGGAATTACAGCTTCACCCGGTAGTGGACTTTGCCAGGCTCCAAACCGTATTTGTCATTGATATGGACAAGAGCTACCTTGGAGGTTTGGATGAATAACAAAACAAAAATAACCATTCTTTCAATATTTATTGTTTTTATCGCGCTGTTGCTTCAATCCACTTTATTAAATTATCTGGCTATTGAATCAGTGAAGCCTGATTTGGCTTTGATCGCCCTTATTTTTATTTCAATTCGCCGTGGAAATGTGCCTGGTCAAATTTCGGGCTTTGCTTCGGGTTTGTTTCAGGATTTCATTAGTTTGCCCCCGCCTGTGGGTTTTTACGCTATCATCAGAACGATTGTTGGTTTTGTGTTTGGCTTTTTTGAAGGCCGCTTGTTCGTGGATCCTGTTATTGTGCCGGTTATTCTGGTTATTATTGGTACTTTACTAAAAGGGGTGTTGGCAACTGTGGCAGGAATAGGATTCGGCATTCTGAATACAGGTTTTGAACTTATCAGTTTCAAATTTTTAATAGAAGTCATTTATAATGCTGTATGCGCGCCGCTGATTTTTTCTCTTCTAAATCGTTTTAAATCCTTTAAAATCAGTGAAAAAGAGAAGCTTCTATGAGCGATTCTTATGGCTTTAAAATTCCTCGTGACAGGCTGCTGATATTTCGATTTATCATCATTCTGCCAATAGCCATTTTATTGTTTTATCTTTTCAATTTACAAGTTGTCAAAGGCCTTGAGTATCAAAAGAAAGCAGAAGATATTTTAAAAAGGGATGTTCCCATTATCGCGCAAAGGGGTATGATTTATGATCGGAACTATGATGAGCCCCTGGTTTATAACATCGATTCATTTGCCGTAAATGTTATTCCAGGCGATATTCCTGATGAAGATAAACAGCGGGTTTTTAAAAGTCTTTCAGAGATCCTTAAAATCAAGGAGAATAAGATCACTGATAAGGTCAAAAAAATCGGCTACCATCAATATCGTCCTGTCGAGATTGCCCAGGGCATATCATTTAAAAGCGTAGCCTACATAGCCGAGCATATGGATCAATTTCCCGGTGTTACCTGGATCAGTAAACCGATTCGCGGGTATTCCGAAGAGACGGCCAGCTCTTTGTCTCATGTGATCGGCTATGTTGATGAGATTACCTCAGAGGAACTCAATATATATTATAATCAGGGCTATAATATCAATTCGACCATTGGTAAAAGCGGTGTGGAAAAACAATACGATTATTTTCTTAAAGGAATTGACGGAAAACGCTTTAAAATAGTCGATGTAACTGAAAAATCCTTGCTGGAAAAACCTGATGCCGATATTCCACCGCAGCCAGGAAAAAATCTTGTTTTAACCATCAACAAAGACTATCAGGTATTAAGCGAAAAAGCCCTTGGTGAACGCACGGGGTGTGTTCTTGTGATGCGTCCAACAACTGGTGAAATACTGGCCATGGTCTCTTATCCCTGGTTTGATCCCCGCATTTTCTATGCTGAAAATTCCTCAGAGAAATTTGCCGAATTATCGTTGAATCCATTATCGCCTTTTTTGAATCGGGCGGTTCAATCAGCTTATCCTCCGGCCTCTGTGTTCAAAGTGATTATGTCGACTGCAATGCTGGAAGAAAATGCTTTTCCCATCGACGCGACCATAACTTGTACTGGAGAAATGGTGGTTGGAGACCGCACCGCCCATTGCTGGAATAAGACAGGTCATGGACCTTTGAGTTTTTATGATGGCTTGGCTAATTCATGTAATATTTATTTTTTTACAATTGGTTCGGAATATATAGGTGAAGAAACAATCATCCGCTATGCCAATTCCTTTGGACTGGGGCGTTTGACAGGTATAGACTTACCAGGTGAGGATCCTGGATTTATCCCGACCCCTCAATGGAAATTACAGCATGAGAACATGAAATGGCTGAAAGGTGATACCATGAACCTTTCAATTGGCCAGGGGTGGGTTACGGTTAATTCCATTCAAATTGCCGAGGTTATTTCCATGATTGCCAATGAAGGAAAGGCCTATAAACCCCATGTTCTCAAGGAAGTACGTGACCCTATTACCGGAGAAATCATTGAATCAATAGAGCCGGAAGAACTGGAACGACCGTATATCAGCGCACAAACCTTTCAGCATGTTAAAGAAGGAATGAGCAAAGTGATTAATGTCGGGACAGGGCGCCTTGTAACAACCAAAGCTGTTCAGGTGGTTGGAAAAACAGGTACATCTGAAACCGGAGTGGAAGAGGTTTATAAATCGTGGTTTGCTTCTTTCGCGCCCTATAAAACCGATAATCTTGATGAACGCGTTGTTGTTGTTGTTCTTATTGAAGACCCAATGAATCAGCAATGGTGGGCCTCTCAAACCGCTAACATCATTTACCAGGGAATTTTTGCTCAGCAAAATTATGAGCAAGCCATGAAAACTCTTTATCCCTGGATGAAATTTGAAGAACCGAAAGAACAGGAAGAACAATGAGACGCAGTTCCCTTTTTGGCTTTGATATCATTTTATTGTCCTCCACATTTTTACTAGTCATATTAGGAATTTTTTTTATTTTTTCTTCAGGTGTGACAGCAACAGGAGAAATTTATTCCACTGAATACATAAAACAGATTGTGTGGGCTGTTACAGGTTTGATTTGGTTATTGTTTCTCACTTTTTCCAATTACCGTAATATGAAGAATTTGGCACCTACTATTTATATTATTTTTATCATCCTGTTGTTTATCACTCTTTCTTTTGGAAAAGTTGTCAATGGCGCCAAATCCTGGTTGGGGATCGGTGATTTTGGCATTCAGCCCTCGGAATTCGCGAAAATTTCGACGATAATTTTTCTGGCTTTTTATTTGCAAACCATAGGGTCAAATATTCGAAAGCTTCGTTTTTTTCTGATCGGGCTTCTTATCATCATGGTGCCAGTAGGATTTATCATCATTCAACCGGACATGGGAACCTCTTTGGTATATTTTCCTGTATTTCTGACCATGGCTTTTCTGGCCGGTGCTAAAGTCAGGCATATCTTTTTTCTTATATTGTTAACCTGTTGTACCACTATTTTAACCATACTTCCTTATCTCGAGGAAATGATAATGGGGATCCAATATCCAGTGTTTACGATTTTAAAAAAGCCGGAATTCCTGTTATTCAGTTTATTGGGGATTGGGTTGATTTTTGCTGTATCTCTATGGGGATTGATGATATTTAAAAAACGATATTTTTACTGGATTATCTATGGATCCTCGATTTTAGCAGGTTCTTCCATATGTTCCTTTGGGGCCCATATGGTTCTCAAGGATTATCAAGTTATGCGGCTCATCAGTTTTATCAATCCCTACATCGATCCTCGCGGAACCGGATGGAATATCATTCAGTCTATCACCGCGGTCGGCTCTGGAGGTGTCTGGGGCAAGGGCTTTCTCCAGGGAACCCAAAGCCATTATCAGTATCTGCCTCAGCAAAGTACAGACTTTATTTTCTCAATTATCGCCGAAGAGCTTGGTTTTTTTGGCGGGTTCATAATTCTGGTATTATATCTGGTGATACTCCTTCGAGGGGTTCAGATCCTTTCGAACACCAACGACAAATTCGGACTCCTTCTCGGCAGTGGTATACTTGCCATGATACTTTTTCATCTCTTTGTTAATATTGGCATGGCCATGGGTATTATGCCAATCACCGGTATTCCTTTGCTTTTCCTGTCCTATGGTGGTTCATCCCTGTGGACAGCTTTGATCGGGATCGGTATTTTATTAAATCTTTCGTTTAAACAATACAGGTAAATTATGATCAATAAATTAAATTATCAGCTTTTAATGAGCACTGAAAAACCCGGCCGCTACACGGGGGGTGAATTCGGTAGTTTTCAAAAAAGCGAAGCCATTTTCCGCATTGCTGTTTCCTATCCTGATTTATACGAGATCGCCATGTCCAATTTGGCAGTGCGCTTGCTATACAGTTATCTGAATCAAATGGATGGTGTTTTTTGTGAACGGGTTTTCGCGCCCGCAGAAGATTTTGAAGCCATTTTGAAAAAACAACATATTCCTTTGGGCACTCTTGAAAGCAATACTCCCCTGCATGAATTGGACATGATCGGTTTTTCATTTGGTTATGAACTCACTTTGACCAACATGATGGCTATTCTTGAAGCCGGGTGGATTCCTGCCAAAAGAGATGAACGCAGAGCGAAACATCCCATTGTGATAATCGGAGGTCCGGCCGCCACAAATCCCGGGCCCCTTTCGCCCTTTGCAGATCTCATCTATTTGGGTGAATCGGAAGAATTTATTTCCGAATTCATTCCAAAGGTTCTGGAGTTAAAGAAACAAGGGGCAATAAAAAAGGACATTCTGGCTTTGTTTGAAAAAGATGAAGCGATCTGGTCGCCCCAAAAAACAGCACGAGTTAACAGGGGTATATGGAAAGGATTTGGCCACTATGAAGGTACAAATATCTTTCCGGTTTCATCCTTAAGGACCATTCAAAATCAGGGTGTGGTCGAAATCATGAGGGGCTGTCCCAATGCCTGCCGCTTTTGCCATGCCTCCTATTTTTACCGGCCCTTTCGCATCAAAGGGCCAGAGAAGCTTGTTCATGAGGTGCACGAGAATATTATCAACAAAGGCTACCGTGAAATCACCTTGGCATCATTATCATCTGGGGATTATCCATATATCGAAGAATTGACTGAATATCTTACTGACAAATTTGCCAAATATGGAGTTTCCTTCTCATTGCCCTCGCTAAAAATCAATTCTATGACACTGTCGCTGCTCGAGCAAATTTCCCAGGTGCGCAAAAGCGGTCTTACCTTTGCGGTGGAGACGCCTGCTAAGAATTGGCAGCTTGGTTTGAATAAAGATGTTGATATTGAAAAGATTATAGCCTTATTAATGGAGGCCAAGGAAAAGGGATGGCGTTTGGCCAAATTCTATTTCATGATCGGTCTGCCGATTTACGATGAAGATGAATCGCAAGCCATTATTGAATACATCAAGGAAATTTATAACAGAACTGGTTTTCAATTGAATATAAATCTATCGACTTTTATTCCCAAGCCCCATACACCCTTTCAATGGGCCAAGCAACTTTTACCTGAAGAGGCTATGGATCGTATCATGAATATCAAACGGGCCTTTCAAAAAAACACAAAAATTAAAATAGGTTATCACGGGCCTTATCCCAGTCTCATTGAAGGACTAATCGCGCGGGGTGATGAAAATATCGGCCAACTGGTTTACGAGGCTTATAAAAAAGGTGCCCGTTTTGACGCCTGGGATGATCATTTTAATAAAAAAATCTGGCTGGAGGTTTTTGAAGAAAATTCTTTTGATTATGCAAACTTCATGAAAGCAGAAAAAAACAAGGAATGGCTTTTTCCCTGGGACAATATCAGCCTGGGCGCAGGAAAATCTTACCTTTGGAAAGAATATGAAAAGGCCAGGGCAGGCGAACTCACCTCCATGTGTACTGATCCTTGTCTGAGCCCCTGCGGAGCATGTCATAGCCAACGAAAAGTGTTGAATAAACAGACCTATGATTTTAGTTCCATTCAATTGGATTTGCCTGAGTATGATGCCAACACCTATCATCGCTTTATTTTATCATTTACAAAAGAGGAGAAAGCCATCTTTTTATCTCACTTGGACATCATGTCGCTCTTTGAACGGGTGTTCATGCGCTCAGGCTATTTTTTACATCACACCCAGGGCTTTAATCCTAAACCTATAATAGAATTTGCCAATCCTTTGCCTCTGGGTATGGCGTCAGCTGATGAAATCCTATGTTTTGAAGTGCATAATCCTGAAACACAAAGTGTGATGATGCAAAAAATCCAGGAGAATCTGCCTTTTGGTATCAGCCTTAAGGAAATGCGGCCACTAAAAGCCTATGTAAAAGGTGAAAAAAAACATTCCCTTTCCAGTTTGTACTGGGGAAGCGATTATTTAATTCACTCATTTGATGATATGCCCCGATTGGCTTCCTTGTTCAAATCTATTACTGTTCTTATGGAAGGCCTTGACTCTGGCCTCTACAAAGAAGCCTGCCATACATTTTTTCTCAGGCAGGATCACATTCACATTCGCTGGATAATGGTGCCCAAGAAACAGAGCGGAATTCAGTACTTTCTCAAAGAACTCACCGATAGTCCCAACGATTTTCTAATAACCCGAAAAACAACCCTTGGTAAAATCGGAGAAGGTGAAATCCAGCCGCTTTTCGAGCTTCCGCAATAGCATAAAAACAGCTTGCCTAGGTTTTATTATTTTCCTCAGCTTTGACCTGGTCCCAGAGGGAATCGAGCTCTTCCAGTGACATGCTTTCCATGGCCAAGCCTTTTTCCCTGCACATATCCTCAATCGCCCTGAAACGCCGCGAAAACTTGAGATTAGCGCGGTTTAATGCCAAAGTCGGGTTAATTTTTAAGAGCCGCGAAGCATTTATCAAGCTGAAAAACAAATCACCCATTTCCTCTTCGACCAGAGACTCATCGCCTTCAGCAATGGCTTCATGGATCTCTGAAATTTCTTCCTGTACCTTTTCCCAGGCAGGGAGGGCTTCTTTCCAGTCAAAACCGACCTTTGAAGCCTTTTTTTGCAATTCATAGGCTTTCTCAAGAGGAGGAAAACTTGCAGGCACATGGTCTAGCAGGGAAGAAGGAGGCGAATCAACCTTTTCCTGTTTTTTTATCTGGTCCCAGTTTTTTAACACCTCTTCAACATTTTTAACCTCCACATCGCCGAAAACATGAGGATGGCGGCGGATCAATTTTTCAGAAATCCCGGACAGCACATCTTGAAAAGTAAAAGCTCCTTCTTCTTCCTTGATGCGCGCAATCAGGGCAATATTCAAAAGCAGGTCACCCAGTTCTTCAGCTGTGGCTGCCTCGTCGGCCTTTTCAATGGCTTCTATCACCTCGTAGGCTTCTTCTATCAAAGCCATACGCATAGTCGGCCCGGTTTGCTTTTTGTCCCAGGGGCATCCATCCGGTCCTCTGAGTTTTATGATAATGTCATAAAATTGTTGAAATGCTTCTGTGAGAGTCCTTGTTTTTTTCATTTTTTTTCCTCACGGCCTGTCTTCTATTCGGCCTTCTCGGCTTTAGCTTGTGCTTGAGATCTTTGCCAAGCCAGCATGTTTTTATGTTCTTCTTCAAGATGTTCCAGCAAATCCTTGACCTGCATTTCCTTGTTGTTTTCGGTCGTCATGGCAAAGGCCAGAGAATCTTTATCAGGAAAATTGGCCTTGAGAAGTCTCATCACTTCCAGTGCTTCTTTATCTTCAAAATTATGCAGCAATATGGATTTTATTTTTTTTTCTTCCATGATTTCTCCTTTTTCAATATTCAGGGCGTTGTTGGTTTCAGCCTGCCGGCTTCCCGCCCTCTGGTCATTAATGCTCTACATTCTGACTTTGCCACAGCCTTCGAAGGTTTTCAATGGGAAATTATTCCGCTGAAAACACTTTGTTGTTCTGTTTTTGAAAAAATAAAACAACAGGGCTCCATCCCTAAGGTGAAAATGCTGCTGTTTATGGGTGGGGCATAAATCAGAAAAAAACATGTTTACGATAGTCAATTCATGGGACCTCGTCAAGCATGATGTGAATATTACCTTTTTGATGTGTCAAGTTTCTAATAGGTCGAGGGATTGTGACTGCAAAAACCCTGAAATTAGAGGTTAAGAAACAAACTTTGTGGCAATTCACTCTTATATTTTAAAAACGGATTTTTCTCCCCAGGTTTTCATGATGTTTTTAGGGAAATTTTTTTTCTCAAAACCCATTTTCAGAGTTTTTTGTGAGGTGTTATTGATCATAACCGGCCTTCTATTTACTAAAGAAAAAGCCGCCTCCTGTGTGGGTGGTGGTTGAGAGCGATCATGGCAATAAAGCCTTGATCGCTGTCAGTTCATTGGCCACACCCTCTTTATCCGCCTGCACCATGCTTTCAATTTTGCTGTCAATTTCTGACTGGGTGGTGCGGGAAAGTGTCCAGCCTAATGGTATGGGCGCGCCCTTTTCATCATCGGTTTGAAGCGAGCACTCGATAAATTCGCCTTTGTAAGTTCGAATGAATTCTTTTAAATCGATGAGAGCGTTTGCTGTAAAAGCATCCCTTACCTGGAAAACCGTGTTAGTTGGTACAGTCAACTGGTAAAAAAGTGATTTACCCGACTGTTTCACATCTTTGTATTCCGATCCATTCCTTATATAGATCACCACAGGTTTGATTCGCTGGCTGAAAAGTGAACCAGGGGTTCCTGTGCCTGTTGAATCAATAGAGTAACCGTATTCTGTAAGCTCCTGGCTGTTCCCTGAATCAAGGATTTTGTCGAGTTCATCCAGCTCCAGTAAGTCATGAAATTCCCTTTGGCTGCTAAGCTTGGACAGGCTGTTATCTTTAATCAAATTTCCCACGTCTTCAGAAAGAATTTTGTGTTGCAGTTTTTTAAACTCATCGAGTTGTAAAAGTTCTTCCAGAACCGCTGTTTTATTTAAAAGTGCCACATCCCGTAATTTCTGCAGTTTATCCATCTTTTCCAGATTGCTTTTGATATAGGTAAAAATCGCTTGGGCCAGATTGGCACCTGTATTATCAAAATACCCGCCATCAACAAAACCAGTGGTTGCTCCCTTTTCGTAAACAAGACCTGCCGGGCCGACATAGGGAAAACGGGCCGAAATAAGGGAAGCAGTGGAAACTCTGATTTCAGCGTTGTTAATGTAATCATAAAAATCCTTTGTTAATCCCAAGCTCGAAAAAGCACCATTTTCCTGTTTCTCAGAAAAAATTATTGGCGAAATGGCAAAGGGGTTTCCGTTTTCCACTTTGGTGATATTCAGGAAAGCAGGAGGTATGAAATGGTTGGGATCATTTTTCCATATGGAGGTGAAACCCCCGCTATAGGTTTTGTCGCCCACTTCATGTAAGGTCACAGCCATGGGCCAGTTATCTTCCCAGACTTTTTCAAAAACCTTGGCATGGTCAAAGGATTCAATAGGGAAGGGAAGTAAGAACTGAATAATTTCGCGGGTAAACATGGCTGTAATAACCGGTGAAAGATAATCCTTTCCGATAACCTCTTTTGCTTTAAGCTGATAGATTCCTTTTTTCGCATCTTCAGCACTTAAAAGGTCCATTTCTTCTGGATGATCTTTGTATACTTTCAGTAAACTGGTGAAAACCGTTGCGCCAAAACTGCCGCCCGAGACCCCCTGGATGGCGAAAACATATTTTGAAAAATCTGGACATTCCTTTTGAAGACGACCCATCAAGCAGGCACTCCAATAAGAGGCGCGAATACCGCCGCCTTCAGAAAGAATCATGATCATTGGAATCGCTTTATTTACCTTGCTGTTGTCTTGTTCCTCTGTTCTCAGTTTGTACCAGGAATCAAAGTATTCGAGCAAAGTGTATTTGCGTTCTGTTTGTGTTCCCAGCATCCGAATATCCTTGTTGCTGTTAAAAAAACTAAAAACAAATATCAAAATAAATAGAACGGTGAATATTGGTAAACCTGAACGACGAGCCCCATAGTGAATCCAGTAAAGCGGAGGCAGCCAAATGGTGAGACAGACAAATAATATTGTGATAGAGGCCCCCACCTTCGGAGGCAGGGTGTAAGGGTTGATCACGAAAATAAGCAATAAAAAAAATGAAAGGCCGCTTGAAATAAAAAGCACAGCTCGAGTTATTTTGGGCAAGGTTTTAATGGATAAAAAATCATCAGATTCAGGATGGCCTGCTTCAACAAGCCCCAGGTCCAGTTTGAAAATTCGCTTCTTTAAAACAAGGAAAATAAAAAAAACAATCGCGTAAATTAGAAAAATAAGGCCCACCGTAAATAATGTTGATCTTGTACTTTCTGACAAACCCAATTGAGAGAGCTGTGTGAAAAATGATAAACTGATTACCAAAAGAGCCCCTGTTCCAAGGACCTTTGGCAAATGAGTTATTATGAAAAACTCTGCCTTTTCTGTTTTTTCATGATAAAACTCAAGATAAAAAAACACCCTGAGCCAGTACCAGACCTGAAAAGCCCAGATGAAACCAATAAGGGTGAAGCAGATAAATTTAACCGGGTCAATAAAATCACCGAATCCGATAATGGCATCAGTAACCTGGTCTACCATAAAACAGCTGAGGTATGACAAAATTACCATAATCAAGCTGATGCGCGCGCTTAAAAGAACCTTGAAAATACTTTTCACTCTTGTCCAGATTTTTTGAATCCTTGTTAATCCACTCATTAAAACCTCCTGAAACAAACCGGATATATTTATTCTGTTCGAAATAGCCGTGTCCTGTTCTTTGACTTTTGGGCGTTGCCTGCTTGCGTTTTCACTCCAGCAGGCCGGGCTTTACGCCACTCCGGCCGTGGCCTGCGAAGGTTTTCATCGGGAAATTATCCCGATGAAAACGCTTTGGCAGCCAGGTTTTGAAAAACCTGGCTGCCATGGCTCCAATCCCTAACACGTTAAAAGCCCCTGTCCTTGTTTTCCAACATAATATCTATCAAGGCGCTTAGACCTCAAACCTTCAATTAGCTGGCATGAATAAAATGAAGCACCCGGACTTTGAGCTAATTTTAAAACAAAAAGGGGAATCTGACCAATAAAAAAACATAGAACCCCTGATAAAAGCGGATAGCATGGAGGTTTTTTATTATCCACGAAGCACATTCCTGTTAACCTGAATAAAAAAAAGGGGAGTCATCTGATTCCCCTTTTTCATGAAATCGGACCCTTATTTTCCATCAGGGTTCAATAATTTTGACATTTTTGTTAATTATGAATACCACATTTTGGTAAGAATCTGCCAGGAAAAATAAGTATTTGTGAAAATATATTTTATTAATATTTTATTCACAAATAAAAAAGCCGATTTTTAAGTTCAAACTATATTTTTTTTCTTTCATTGTAAAATAATACAATTATAGGTCGATAAAAGCGGTCCGACAATTGACAAAACCAAGGGCTTTGTCGTATATTCGGCCTAAACAAGTATCTTTATTCCTATAATTCTCAAGGAGGAAATAATATGAAAATTGCTATTAATGGTTTTGGACGAATCGGACGAAATGTCTTCAAGGTTGCTATGAGTCGACCTGGCATTGAAATTGTCGCGATTAATGACATTACTGACAACAAAACTCTGGCCCACCTTTTAAAATACGATTCTGTATTTGGAAGATTGGGAAAATCTGTTGAATACACAGATGACAGCATTATTGTAGACGGAAAAAAAATCATGGCCTCTGCTATCCGAAACCCAAAAGAACTGCCCTGGAAGGAACTGGGTGTGGATGTGGTTGTTGAATCTACCGGTATTTTTACCAAAGCTTCCAGTGAAAAAGGCGGTTACAAAGACCACCTTATTGCCGGCGCTAAAAAAGTGATTCTTACTGTTCCTTCCAAGGATCAGATTGATCAAACTATTGTATTGGGTGTAAATGATAATGAAATCAACAAATCAAATACATCTTTTTCTAATGCCTCATGTACAACAAACTGTCTTGCTCCATTGGCTGCTATTCTGCATTCAAAATTCGGTATTAAACAAGGTTTGATGACAACCATACATGCTTATACCAATGACCAGAACATTCTTGATTTGCCCCACTCCGACCTTCGAAGAGCCAGAGCCGCAGCCTTAAACATGATTCCTACATCAACCGGCGCAGCCAAAGCTGTTGGTCTTGTTATTCCAGACTTAAACGGCAAATTGAACGGTATGGCTATTCGTGTTCCGACACCTACCGGTTCTATCGTAGACCTGGTATGTCAGCTTGAAAAGGATCCTTCAGTAGCTGAAATTAATGCGGCTGTAAAAGAAGCTGCCAACGGCAAACTCAAAGGTATTCTTGAATACACAGAAGATCCTATTGTATCTACCGACATCGTAGGTAACCCACATTCTTCTATTTTCGATTCACTTTCTACCATGAAGATTGGTAATGGTTTTGTTAAAGTACTTTCCTGGTACGACAATGAATGGGGTTATTCTAACCGCGTTGTAGACTTGATGAGTAAAATTCTCTAAGAGTCTGATATGGCAAAACTAACAATTAAGGATATGGATCTTAAGGGGAAACGCGTTCTTATGAGAGCGGATTTTAATGTTCCCCTGAAAGATGGTAAAATAACTGATGATACGCGTATCCGGGCTGCTTTACCTACCATTAAATTCATTTTAGATCAGGAAGGTTCATCATTAATCTTGATGAGCCATTTGGGGCGACCCAAAGGAAAGCCGGATCCCTCAATGAGTTTAACACCTGTAGCCCAGCATTTAGCTGGTTTATTGGGTCGTGAGGTGAAAATGGCTCCCGATTGTATTGGAGATGAGGTGAAATCCATCGCGCAATCCTTGAAAAAAGGCGAAGTGCTGATGCTTGAAAACCTTCGTTTCCATGAGGCTGAGCAAAAAAATACAGCCGACTTCGGAAAAGCCTTATCAGACCTTGGCGATATCTTTGTGAATGACGCTTTTGGGACAGCCCATCGTGGTGATGCTTCCATGGTCGGGATTCCCGCGCATTTAAAAGCGGGCGCGGGGTTCTTGCTGGAAAAAGAAATCAAATTTCTTGGCGATGTTCTTGAAAACCCTGAAAAGCCCTTTGTGGCGATTATTGGCGGGGCCAAGGTATCATCAAAAATTGCTGTTCTTGAAAGTCTGCTTCCAAAGGTCTCAACTCTGATTATCGGAGGCGGTATGGCCTATACCTTTCTCAAAGCTCAAGGGCATTCTATTGGAAAATCTCTTGTTGAGGAAGATTTTATGGACACAGCCAAAAAGCTTTTATCCAATGCAAAATCTTCCGGCGTTGAAATTATCCTGCCAATGGATCATCTGGTGGCTTCTGAATTTTCAGAAACAGCTGCTGCTGAACTGGTAAATGATGTAAATATTCCTGAAGGCAAAATAGGTATGGACATTGGTCCAAAAACCCTGGAGTCTTTGAAGGACCGAATCACTAATGCAAAAGTTATTGTATGGAACGGGCCAATGGGTGTTTTTGAGTTTGATAATTTTGCCAAGGGTACTGGAGAAGTTGCTAAATTGGTAGCAGATTCACAAGGTACAACGATTGTTGGCGGCGGTGACTCGGTTGCGGCTGTAAACAAATTCAACCTGGCAGACAAAATCGACCATGTATCAACCGGAGGTGGTGCTTCTCTTGAATTTATCGAGGGAAAAGTTTTACCTGGTATTGATGCATTAACAAATAAATAACATGAAATAGCCGTCGCCCTTAAAAGCGGCGGCTTTTATTATTCTAAAAAAAAGGATAGAAAAGTGCGAACAGATTTTATAGCAGGAAACTGGAAGATGCACAAAACCATTTCTGAGGCAAAAGCCTTTGCAAAAGAACTGGTAGATGCATGTAAAGGTCAAAAATTACGAATCATGATTGCTCCTCCTTTTACAGCATTGTCTGAAGTCAGTCAGGTGGTAAAAGGATCAAATATCATGCTGGGAGCCCAGAATATGGCTCAGGCTGAAAGCGGTGCCCACACTGGTGAAATTTCACCAGCCATGCTCAAGGATGCTGGCGTTGAAATTGTCATTCTCGGTCACTCTGAGAGACGTCATATCTATAAGGAAACCGATGGTTTAATTAACACAAAGCTGAAACTGGCTTTGGCACAAGGCCTTGAAGTGATTCTTTGTGTCGGTGAATTAATTGAAGAACGGGAAGCTGGAAAAGCTGAAAGCGTTTGCAAAACACAGGTAACCGAAGGCTTGAAAGGTGTTGCTGAATCGGATTTGGCTAAAATAACCATCGCCTATGAACCTGTTTGGGCAATTGGTACAGGTAAAACAGCTACCCCTGAAGATGCAGATGATATGCATAAGTCCATCAGAAAAGTATTGTCCAGCTTGTATTCCGAGACTGCTGCGCAGAAAATGATTATTCAGTATGGCGGATCAGTTAATCCCTCCAATGTTAAGGAATTAATGGCTAAAGAAAACATCGATGGTGCCCTTGTTGGAGGAGCTGCATTGACTCTTGATAAATTCTTACCTATTGTCAAATATAAAGAAGACTGATATAATGGGGCCCTTATTTATTAAAGGTTCGATTGAAATGGAGTTGTAACTATGTTTATCCTGTTTTTGATTCTCGTAATCGTAAGTGCCCTATTGTTAATACTTCTTGTTATGGTTCAGGATGACCAAGGAGAAGGTCTTGGAGGAATTTTTGGCGGCGGATCGAGCACACCCTTTGGTTCCACTTCCGGAAATATCCTTACAAAAGCAACAACTATAGTTGCTGTCGTCTTCCTGGCGAGTGTGTTTATGCTCGCTTTGGTAAATAAATCAGCCCAGGATGATGATATCCGTCAAGCTGCCCAGGAACGTCAGTTTCAGGAAAATCAGGAAAATACCTGGTTTGTTGATACCACCGAAGCTGATACAAACAGAATAAATCTGGATGATACAGGTTCCTTGATAACAGGTGATGAAAACACTGATACCCCCAGTGCGCCAGAGGGAAATTCTTCTGAACAGCTTGATACTGCACCTGGTACTGAAACCACTCAGACTGAATAAACAAAAATGGACCTGACCCAAAAGGTCAGGTCTTTCTTTTTTGCTGACATTCTTGAATCTTTTTATCAAGCAGTAATAGATCTATAAATAATCAAAAAGGAATCCCGCCATGCGAGTAGCTGTTGTTTTTTTTGCAAAAAAAAATTATAACAAAATGATTAATGTGACTAAAGGACTGGTCAAAGGAATTGAAGCCCAGGGGCATCAAGTGGAACTGATTGATGGTTTAAAATCTATGGATAAAAAACTCACTGTTTATCAATATATTGTGATAGGGGCAGAAGCTATTAGCATCTTTGGTAAAATTTCGGAAAAACTTACTTTGTTTTTATCCCAAGCCGGACAAATTATGGGTAAAAAATCCAGCGCCTTTATTTTGCATAGTCCTTTGGGTTCAACCAAGGCTATTGAAACTCTGATGAAGGCCATGGAAAAAGAAGGTATGTTTCTGAAATTCAGTGATATTATTCGAACTCAAGATGAGGCTGAGGAAATCGGAAAAAACCTTCATATTTCCAAGTAAATAAGAGTAAAAATCATTTTTATTGGCAGATCATATATAGATTTACCGGTTTTGATAGACAAAGAAGTGATTTTCAGGATATATTAACGCCATGTTTGGATTCTTAATAAAAAAAGCCTTTTTTAATTTCTGGGATAATCTGTACAGAATGATGCTCATCAATCTGGGGTTTATTTTGGTTCTTGCCCTAAGTTTATTGGCAATAGCTGGAATTAATCTTTTGCCTTTTCAAAATGATATTTTGAAAACCATTCTTTTTGTCATCATCCCTTTGTTGCTGTTTCATATTTATTCCGGCGGAGTACATGGAATGGCTAAGGATGTTATTGACTATAATAAACCCGGTTTTTTAGATTTTTTCAAATATCTAAAAATGAATTTAGTGCCAAGCATTATATTTGGCATGATCAACGCCCTTCTTGCTGTTTTGTTTGTTTTCGCGACCATGTTTTATATAGCCAATGGCCATTTGTTCTTCAGTATTCCGGCTATTGCCTTTCTTTTCTGGGCATCGGTGCTCTGGCTGGGAGCCAGTCAGTTTTTTTTCCCCATCCTTTTAGGTCTTGATAAAAATATTTTTAAGGCCTTAAAAAAAATGATACTGATTTTCCTTGACAATCCTTTTTTCTCAATCGGTACCTTTTTGTACAGCCTTGTCGCTGTTCTTCTTTCAATTCCAACACTTTTAATTCTACCAGGTTTCGCATTTTTACCGGTAATTCATAACTCAGCATTAAAGCTTCGACTTTTGAAATATGATTATATTGAAGAAAATCCTGGCGCTGATCCCAGAAAAATTCCATGGGAAAGCTTGCTGGCAGAAGAAAGGAAAAAAATCGGTAAGCGAACGGTTAAGGGGTTTATTTTTCCCTGGAAAGACTAATTTTTTTTGAATCGAATCCAGGAATTTTATATTCCGGGTTTAGTAATCTGTGATAATATAAAGAAATATAATTTAAAATAATATTTTTTGTAACCGACGACGTTGACTTTTGTTTTTTTATTGAGTATAACAAATGTTCAAGAATGCAGAAATTGTTGCATGACAATAATAATGAATTTTTATTTTTGCCTACCGGGTCAAAAAAAGGTGAAAACAAGTCATTTATTGGCAACAATTTAGTATTTTAAGGTTGTACAACAGCCTTTGCAAAGGAGTCCAAGGGGATCATTTGAAGAATTATTATGAAATTCTTGGAGTTAAAAAAACCTCTAAACTTTCTGAAATAAAGCAGTCATTCAGAAGAAAAGCCAAGGAGCTCCATCCTGATTTACAGGATAATGAAAATGATCATCTGAATGATGAGGCTATGCGCCTTCTTATCGAAGCATACCAGGTTTTGAGCCACCCGCAAAAAAAGAAGGACTATGATAAGCTTCATTTTAGAAAAAATGTGCCTGAATCCTTCAATTTTCGGGAATTTTTAAAAAGCCAATCCGAGGATATGAAGTTTCAGACCCGGTTGATTTTTTATGATTTACTTAATTTCAGGGAAGATCAGGCGATTGAGCTTTTTCTCAATCTTTATGAATCCAAAGATTTTGAAATGAACAAATTTATGGAGCGTGAAGATTATCTTGAGTGTCTTTTTTTATTGTCCGAGGAATTTGAAAAACGGGGGGAATATCTTCGTGCCTATCATTTTCTGAAAACAATTTACATGGAAGAACTTGAAAATCCCTTTTTTCATCATTTTATTGATGAAATTACTGACCGCATTCGATCGTTGTTGTGTTATAAAATGTTGAAATCCATGGATCTGGAAAATTCAATCGAATATCTTCAGGAAGCCATAGACCTTGATATGGGTAACAAAGCAACAGGCCACTTTTATAAAAAAATGGCTGAACTATATTTTGAAGCCGGTTTACATGAACTTGCATCACAAAGCCTGCTACAAGGGCTTCGAATATACAAAAAACTGGCAGGCATAAAAAAACTTAAGCAAAAAATTGGGATCACTGAATTCAGTCATAAGTTGTGATAAATTCTAAGATGCACCAATATGGTATGAAACGAAAGGATACTGACTATGAAGAAAAAAACACTATTGATGATTTGCCTCATCCTTATTGTTACCGGCACTTTATTCGCACAAATTGATAAAGCGGTAGCACGGTTTAAATACTCAACCTCAAATACCGAGGTTATTTATCTGAATAAATTCAAGGATCAGATACAGGCTGTAGAAAGCCAATACAAGCGCGTATTGACGGTTGAAGAAAGAAAACAGCTGCTTGAACAATTAATTGATGAAAAATTGATGGCCCAAGCCGCAAAAGAAGCAGGAATCGTTGTGACTGAAACTGAGATTGAAAATAAATTGAATCAGGTAAAATCTCTTATTGAAATGCAATATAAGCAAAAAATATCTAATGATGATTTTAAGAAGATTCTTGAAAGCAAAGGAACTGATTGGGATGAATTCATGGAGCAGATTAGGGTTTCAGCTTTAAATGAAAAATATAAAATGTCACAGAATCAAGGAAACCCGAAAAAATCAACAGAAATCACTAAAGCGGATGTTGAAGAGTACTATAATGAAAACCGTCAATTATTTGTTTCTCAGGAAATGATAAAAATCAAACAAATCTTTATCATTACAAAAGGACTAACAGAGGAACAAAAAACCGAAGCTGAAAACAAGGCCTATGAAATTGAAAAAGCCCTTAAAAGCGGTGTCAGCTTTGATGATTATAATAAGATTTATTTGACAGCGAATCCAAAGGAAGTTGGAGCCACTGTTATTGAAACATGGACACGAAATGATGAAAGTCGTAAAATTACTTATGGCAAGGATTTTTACAATAGTGTTTTCAAATTGGAAAAAGGCGTTTTAAGCAAGGTTTTAGAATCTGAACTTGGCCTTCACATTATTCAGGTCTTGGAAAAATATCCCTTTAAAATCCTTGAACTAGATAATATGATTCCGCCTACCAATGTGTTGAGTGTGAGGCAACAGATCGAAACTGCCATAAAGCAACAGCGAGAAATGGAAACCTATCAAGCCATTACAGATAAATTGGTATCACAAATCAAAACAAAATCTGATATAAAGATATTTGAAGAAAATCTTCAATGGTAATATGGGGGTAAGACGTAAAGGAAGAATTATCGCATTCCAGCAGATATACACTATAGAATTCTTTGATAAAAGTGATCATGAAATCTATGATTTTTCCTGGATTGACGAAAAAAATCAGACCAAAATTAAACCAGAATCACTGGATTTTGCCCGATTACTTATTGGCGGAACACTGGAGAATCTGGAAGTAATTGACAATACCATTAAAAATCATTTGGAACGTTGGGATTTCTCCAGGCTAGCCAAAGTTGATCTGGCAAATCTACGCATTGGTATATATGAATTACTTTTTCTGAAAGATATTCCCGCTCAAGTCGCGATTGATGAGGCCATAAATATCGCGAAAGAATTTGGAAGCGATGATTCTTACCGTTTTATCAATGGTATTTTGGATAGTGTTTATAAAAGTCAGAAAAACACTAAAGGGCACTAATATTGGCCAGGACAAAAAAAAAGAATCTGATTATTCTTATTATTGTCTTAGTATTGATTCTTATAGCTTCAAGTTTTGCTCTCATGCATTTCTTTGAATCCCAGAATAAGGCGGAATTATCGGAAATTCTTGAAGATGTGGATATAGCATTGTCTCGTGCTTATTATACACAGGCTGAAAGCTTAATGCACCAGGCAATGGCCATATCCAAAACCGTGACTAACCAGTTAAGGGTGCTTAAGCGCGCCCATGAATATGCTCAAAACAGTAAAAATTTTATTCTTTTTATTTCATTATGCGATAAAGCATTAAAAGTTAATCCTGGTTCTGTCACTTTGAAAAACCTTCAGAATTACGGATTTTTGAAAAATGGCGAACTACAACGGCTGGCCATTGAAGCACCCAGTACAAAGAACGATCAATTGTCGGATTTGATTTATATGTATTGGCTTATGAAAAGCAAATCAATCTTACCGGACAATTATTTACCCCAGGATAGGGAACTTCAGGAATTGACATCGCTTCTTAATGCCGAAGATCCTGAAGTTTTATTTACGCTCGGTCAAAAGTATAATAATGTTCTTATGCTAAAGGATGCCGCTTTACTTTTGGCCAAGGAAGGCCGATATAGCCAAGCCCTCGAAATTGTTAAAAATCATTTGAGCCATATTGATTTTGATGAATTATCTTTTTTTCTTGCCTATGACGCCGGCGATTATAACGAGGCCTTGAAACGGATGATTCGTTTGATTACTCTTTATCCAGATCGTAAAGATCTAAGCATATTGCTGGGTGATTTATACATCTATCTGGAGAATTATGATGAAAGCAAAAAATTCTATCAGAAAAGCATTAAACAAAACCCCCATTATTCGGAAGTTCCCTATAGTAATCTTGCCTGGATATTTTATCAGGAAAATCAATTAGATATGACGGTTTCCCTTCTTAGTCAGGCAAAGGATATTTTTCCAGAGCGTGTGGAATTGATTATTCAAATCGCGCGGCTTTTGATGGATAATCAAAAGCAAAGAGACGCTGAAAAGATTCTTGTAAACAGCTATCAAAAGAATCCTGAGAATATGGAGTTGGCGATTCATGCCCTTGATATTCAACGTGAATTCCTTTCGCCCCAGGATTTTCAAAATAAATTATGGGAAATTATCTATCGCTCAAAAGGATCAAATATCATGGCTGAATATTTTTTAGCCTGGATGTTCGAGGTTAATGCTGAACACACTGATCTAAAACGTTTGCTAGATTATATGGAAAAACACAAGGATAACCATAAACCCCTTGACTGGTTGAATCATTATAAAGCCTTGTTTTTTGCATTAAGCGGAGAATACCATGGGGCTCTTGAAATTTTCGATTCCTTGCTTGAACAAGAGGATAATGGCTATACGCGTTATAACCGCGGCCTGGTATATTTCGCAAACAAGGAATATTTAAAAGCGGAACAGGATTTTAAGGAAATTGTAAAAAATCAGATTAATTTTCAGCCGGATAACAGGACCTTTTATTCACAGGTCCATTTAAGACTGGCCCAGGTGTATAGCGAACTTCATAATTTGGCCCAGGTTCGAAAACATGCTCAGATGTCGGTGGACCTTAATCGTGATAATCAAGAATCCTATTTTCTGTTAAAATCGCTGAGTGAATTACACTAGAATTGTTAAATAACAAGTTTTAATCCTAATGCAAGCGGTTTTTATTCACTTTATCAACAAGACCGACATTAATTTAATCAAACAGTAGATTAAAATATGCTTTTTGGTTATCTTAATTACATTGTAAAATTCAGATTTTTTTACCAAGCTTTGGAATTTTTGGTTAAAAAATCATAGTAAAAGCGAGACAATTAAATGATCAAATTAAAATCCAGTGAAGAAATCAAGCGTATTAAAGAATCAGGAGATATTTTGTCTCTCTGTTTTATAGAGCTTAAGAAAGCTGTTATGGAAGGTATTACCACCAAGGAGCTTGATGATATTGCCTATAGTTTTCTGGTTAAAAAAAAGGCCAAACCAGCTTTCCTCGGCTATTATGATTATCCCGCGACTTTATGTGTATCTGTGAATGAGGAAGTTATTCATGGTATTCCCGGAAAACGGAAGTTGAAAAGGGGAGACATTGTTGGAATTGATATTGGCGTTATTTACAATGGTTTTTTCAGCGATGCCTGTATCAGTTTAGGGGTTGGCGATATTTCAAAAGAACGGCAAAAATTGCTCAAGGTGACCGAGGAATCTCTTTATCTGGCAATAGAAAAGGCCATAGCTGGCAACAGGATTTCAGACATTTCTCTGGCTGTTTATAATCATTGCGTAGACCATGGTTATGATGTTGTCAGGGATTTTTGCGGCCATGGAATCGGTTTTGAGCTTCATGAAGACCCGCAAGTTTATAATTTCAGGAGCACCGGCCCTAATCCAAGGTTAAAACCTGGCACTGTTATAGCGATAGAGCCAATGGTGAATCAGGGAACAGGAGAGGTGCTTGTGCTGGAAGATGGCTGGACAGTTGTAACTCAGGATAACAAGGATTCAGCCCATTTTGAGCACACAGTAGCTATTACAGAATCTGGCCCAGAAATTCTTACTCGTCATCCTGATTGATTCCCTGGCAGAATACGCATCATGATTCTTATTTATTTTAAAACATTTTTTTTGAATGAAAGGATTTGCCATGGCACTTCGAATTGTTTCGATTTTTTTTATTCTTCTGTTATTATCCAGTTGTGTTTCCACTGGTTTTTCAGCCCTGGAAGAACTACAATTTTCTTTCAGAAAGGTAGCTGAAAATTCACTTCCTGTGATTGTTGAAATAAAGATTATTGAAGTGATTTCAGAAGAGTCTATTGATTTTTCAGATCCTTTTGAGGATTTTAACAAATCACCTGAAGAGACAGATCAGGATCAGGACCAGTACAAACGTGAATATCAACATGGCGGATTAGGCTCTGGCGTGATTATCGAAGAAAAGGGAAACACAAAATATGTATTGACAAACGATCATGTGGTTGGCTCGGCTTCCAAAATTGAAGTGAAATTATTTGATGGCAGTGTTTATCCTGCCAATTTGATCGCTACTGACAGCCGGCGTGATCTGGCTGTAATTTCTTTTGAAAGCGACAAGAAGGTTGCGGTTGCATCTTTAGGGGATTCATCCTTGCTTCATGTCGGCGACTGGGTGCTGGCTTTGGGAAGTCCTTTAGGTTATGATTACACTGTGACCGCTGGTATTGTCAGTGCATTGGGACGAATGGGGGGGCCAAGCGGAAATATTAGCGATTTTATCCAAACCGACGCGGCCATTAATCAGGGTAATTCCGGAGGAGCCTTGGTAAACCTGAAGGGTGAGGTCATAGGAATCAACACATGGATTGCCACTCAAACAGGGACTTATACAGGTTATGGCTTTGCCATTCCAATCAATAATGCCAAATCAGTGATCAAGGATTTTTTAACAGAGGGAAAAGTGGTTGACGCATGGCTTGGGATTCAAATACCGGAATTCGCTTTTCAGGAATTAATTCTCAAGGATTTGGGTTTGACTGATGTAAAAGGGGCACTCGTTCACGCGGTTTTTAAAGGATCTCCGGCTTTTAAAGGTGGTCTTCGGCCAGGCGATTATATAACGGACATTAATAACACCCCTGTATCTTCATCCAAGGAACTGGCTTTACGTATTTCTGATTTACCAGCCGGCGAGGATACCTCCTTTACCATTATCCGTCAGGGTGAAAAACGATTGTTCACACTAAAATTGGCCATCAGGGCTGAAGACAAAAGCATCATCGCTCAATATTCCAATCTCTGGCCAGGTTTGATTACTCTTCCGATTACAGAGGAGATAAAGGGATTTTTTCCGGATCTCAGTGGTGAAGGGGTCACAGTAATATTTACCTATAATAACACACCAGCTGATATTTGCGGCCTTCTCCAGGATGATCAGATTATTGAAATTAATAGGATAAAAATCGAGAACTTAAGTGATTATTATAGAGAATTGAATAAAAATAATGGCGAATCTGTGGAATTAACCATAAAAAGAGGGGATGAGATTAAACAAATTATTCTGAATTGAATGGGGAATTTTTTACTCATTTTCAGGTTTTAGGGTCAAGAAATAATTGGCTTTAAAAAATTATAAATGATATTTTTGAAAATATCATTTATAGTTATAGTTATGTTGATCTCTGTTTTTCACAAAATGGCATATAATCGATTCGAAAAGAGATATATTCTTCTTACCTTTATAGTATGGCTTTTGGTTTGTCCATTAATAGTCAGGGCAAATATCACTTTTTCCCATGACTCAGGTACCTATTCAGAGGATATTGAATTTACGGTCACTGGGCTTATTGACCATCAGGAATTATTGCTATCTTTTATTGATGAGACAGGCGTAAAGGGTCCATGGGTTTATTTTGATGGAAAAATGAAGCTTACCGCTGTTCCTTCTGAAAAGCGGGTTTATCAATTTAAAATCCAGCTAATCGAAAATTTCAAGAGTTATTTGCAAAAGGATTTTACCATTATCATCACAAAAGGGGTTGTATCCCTTCCCAAAGCTGATCAGGAAAGCGGGGAATATCCTGGTGCGCTTAGTATTAAGCTCGATCTTCAAGGTAATCAGAACGTTTATTATAAAGTGAGCGGAGCTTTGGAACAGGGCGAAACTTTATGGGAAGGCGAGGCTATTCTCCTCAGTGGCGCAGAAAACAAATCACTTGAGTACACACTTGAAATTTTCAGTAAAGATGCTATAGGTAACCAAAGCCAGAGTGTTTTTTATCATTATGTCATTACACAAAAAGCTGATTATGAAGCCCAATTGAGTATTTTGTCTCCTGTTGAAGGAACCTTTGCCAATCAACAGTTTCTGGTAATTGATAACAAAAATTTTAAATTAATTAAATATACAACTGACGGAAGTGAGCCGGAATCCAATGGTGAATTATATTTTTCACCAGTTGAGCTATCCCAAAGCGGTTCCATTACTCTCAAAGTGTGGGCTTTGCCTCGCTGGACTGGATATTCCGCGCAGACTAGAAGTGTTGAGTTTACAATTAACGACACTCAAGGGGATATTGCCCTGAGCCTAAAAGAAGATACTTATTATGATAATATTGAAGTGGAAGTGGGTATTGGTGAGGGAAATGGGCCATTTTATTATACACTTGATGACTCAAGTCCTGATATAAGCAGCTTTTCCTCCACAAGCAAGGTGGGTCTCACTAAAGACCAGAATAAGGGAACTGATTATTTTCCTCTGCGTGTACGACAGTTAATGGCTGATGATCAGCTTGGTCCGGAATTTCGCTTTAGTTATCTGATTAAGGAAAAAGCCGCCTTTTGCTTAAAATACAGGTCCAATGATTCAGGCTATCGTGTGCTTTTCGCGAATCTACCCGATGATATTAAGCTTTTTTATACTCTCGATGGACATTATCCTGATGTAAGTACGGTTTTATATTCAAAGTCTTTTGAAATTTCTGCTGAAACAGTAAAAAATAATAATGTCACTTTCCGTGCTGGTCTTTGGACTGAAGATAATACTCTTGTTGAAGAAGCTCTCTGGCTTTTTCCTTTTTCTGATAAAGTTGATCCTGCAGGTGTAGCTGATGATAAGGAAAAAACGGAAAGAATTCCGAGTTTATCAGTTAAAATGCCTGAAGTCACAAAGTCCGGTACAATTATAAAAATCCCGAGAACTGAGAATACCCTTTATGAAATATCTTCAGGTAATATGCTGCCGTCAGATCCTGACAATCAGTCTCCCTTTTTGAATAGTGATATTATCTTGACCATCCCTTTTGGGATGGAAATGACATTTAACATAAAGCTTTCTCCTTACGATCTTGTTGATAATCGTGTTTATCCGGCTAATTTGTATCATTTTATTATTGATAAAAAACCTCCTGAAAATCCGGTTATCAGCAATTATGATGCAGAAAGAATTTCCAATACCTCCCTGGAAGTTCGTTTTCTGGAAAACAGCGGAAAGATTTATTATAAATTTTCAGAAAACGGTTCTGTGCCTCAAATTGATGCTTCGAATACAACTTTGTACACAGAGCCGATTCAACTATCCGGTGTTTCGGGTAAAACAATCCAGTACCGCTTAAAGGCATTATCAGCTGATGAATTTGGAAATGTAGCTCCCTCGCTTTATGATTATCGCTTTACCATAGAAAAAAGCCAACCTTCGCCACCAGAGGAGCCTTTGATAACTCCTTATGGAAACAGTGTAGAGCAAAAATTTCAAATTCTTTGGCAAAATTATCCACAGAATAAAATATTCTACCGCATTGTGGATGATGCGGAGGACACAAGTCCTTTTGAGCTGTATTCCCAACCTGTTTATATTGATATCGCTCAAAATCCAAGGCAGCTTCGAATTGAATATTATAAGGAGAATTCTCTGGGCAATCAAAGCCCAATACAAATAAAGGATTTTTCATCGGTTGTCAAAACCAATGAACCCTCATTCCGTTATTTTATCGATTCCCCTATAATTTATGTGGCTTCATCCGCGGCTTCCCAAAAAGCTGGAACCAAAGACCATCCCTTTACTTCACTTGAATCAGCCTGTGAATACGCTCAGAAGAACCAAATAAAAACGATTTTTGTTGCTCAAGGTGACTATTTTTTGGATAAGGAGATTGTCATTAACAGCAAGCTTGAAATATTTGGTGGTTTTGATCCGGTGACCTGGGTCCGCGAAGCTTCAAGCGGAACCAATGTGTTAGGAGCTTCGGATTTTCCCTTGCATCGATATTATTTTAATTTGCAGGAAGCTTCTCTTTATCTTACTGCCATCAATGTGACTAATAATCTTCAGAGGGTTTCCAGTCTCATAACCGGTCGAAGCAGTTATGTTCGGATTAATGATTCACAATTTAAATTTAGTGGCATAGATCAAACAGCGATTTCCATGGTGGGAGGAAAATGTGAAATTGTCAATTCCATATTAATTTCCGAAAACGTTACCTTTGGAAGTTTTATTAGCTGTGAAAGAGCGGCATTGAATATTGCCGGCACCTCGCTTCTGGGTAAGGGAAATTCTGATATCTTCAAAGCTATTGTATTAAAAAATAGTCCAGAAGCTGTTTTGCGTTTTGTGACTCTTTCCCCGGGTAAGGCCAGAGAATCAACTGCAATGGATGTGGATTCTTCACATCTTGTAATCAGCCAAAGCAAAATTGAATCTGGCCTGGGGGCTTCTCAGGCCATAGCCCTCAGGCTTCGGCAATCACAACTCGAAATAAACCAGTCAGTTATAAAAACCAATCCGGAAGCACCCTATGCCTTGGGAATAAGCGCGTTCTCAACCATTGTTAACATGCAAGATATTCTTTTCGAAATTTCAGCTAAAGCCGGTGCCACAGCCCTGGCTTTGACAAAGGGAGAATCGGTTATCTCCAATTCTCGCTTTAAGGCTCATAGAAGCTCCGATTACCTCTATCATATTCAACTGATCGAGGGCTTTCACCAGTTATATAATAATGTTTTTTGGTCTGGCGCAACATCGGGTAGTATTGCAGTGGTTTTAAATAAATGTAATGCCAATATTATCAATAACACCTTTGTAACTGACGATCGCCCGATTATTAATGAGGCTATTAACATCCTTTCAGGTTCTGATTACCGTATTCTTAATAATATTTTCTCAAGTCGTCAGCCTACTAAAGGGCAAGCCATTCATTTGATAGGTGAACAATCAGGCATTTTCTCTATTCAAAATAATTGCTTCAGCCAATGGCGAATTTTATTACTTTTGGATAGTTTTAACAGCGGGCAATCGCCCTATGGCGAGAACAGTCGTAAAACAGAGGTTTCAAAAATAGCTGAGCTTAATGCTTTTGACAAGGAAAAATCCGGCGGTCCTATACATAATAATATTACAGATGATTTTAATCGAATTTTTAAAATCACAAAACAAGAGGAATACCATCTTTCGTCTTTCTCTCTTTGCGTTAACCAGGGGCAAAAGCTTGATGATTTTAATATTCCCCAATTAAATTTTGACATTGACGGAGAACCTCGACCCTCAACCATTGAAATAAGTAAAGCTGTTGATATTGGTGCTGATGAATATTATCCCTAGACCGAGAATTTTCTATTTTAAAGTGGGATTTTAAGGTGGGGCAAGATGCAAGATTATTTACTAGTCACAATTACAATATTTGTATTTTTTTAGCTCCTTTCCTTTAAGGCGTTACCTGCCGCCCAGGGGCATGACAGGCCGGGCTATCCGGCACTTCGCTGTCGCTCCGAAGGTTTTTTGTGCTGGTCATAAATACTTCGTATTTATTGCTCGCTAACGTGAATGCTCATTGGCATTC
>JAFGWI010000048.1 GCA_016937215.1 Spirochaetales bacterium
TATGATCTCCAATATCAACAAGAAATAAAGGAAAAAATCGAAAAGAATAAATTATGTGCTTGACTTTATCATAGGGGATTGGAGGGGTGAGGAGGTTTTTTTCAAAAAACCGACGAAAAGCTTTTTGCCGCGTTTTTAAGCGGCAAAAACTTCGAAGCGACAGCGGAGCCCCGCAAAGCCCGGCCTGCCCGGATACTGGCTATTCTTTTTCCAGGTGGATGGGATTTACGAAACCCTATACTACAAATGTCTGTGGCATAATGGGCAGGCAACGCCCTGTTAAAAAGCCAACTCCTGTTATAAGTGATTTATAATCCATTTGCTTAGGATTTGTTCAGTTTTTTTTATCTAATCTTGATTTTTAGCATTGAAAGACTAAAACTTAAAGCAGTTAAGAATAATTTGTGTATTGAATGGGAGTTACCAAGGTTTTCCCGAACTTTCCCAAGTTATCCACAACTTATTCACATGGAGGCATTTATGCTAGAAAATCACTCGGGGAATTTATTATCCGGGGAGGGGAGTCCTCACTTACAGCAACACGCCGAAAACCCTGTTCATTGGCATCCTTGGAATGAGGAGGCATTTGAGCTGGCTGAGAAGGAGGACAAGCCCGTGTTTCTTTCCATCGGATACGCAAGCTGCCATTGGTGCCATCGTATGGAGAGGGAGTCCTTTAGTGATGAGCATATTGCCCAATTGCTAAACAGCCATTTTGTTTCCATAAAAGTGGATCGTGAAGAGCGTCCAGACCTTGATTTTTACTTTAACAGCATCTGTCGATTATTCATAAAAAAGACGGGATCGCCTTTGACAATCATCATGACGCCCCACAAAATGCCCTTTTTTGCCTCCACATACCTGCCAAAAGAACCCATATTAGGACAAATCGGACTAGTCAACTTGCTTCCAAAAATCATTGGCCATTGGAAAAATGAAAGGGAGACACTGATTAATACAGCGTCAACCATTATGGATCAGCTGGGAGAATTGTCAAAAGCACTGCCCGAAGGTGATATTAGCCAGAGTATCTTTAAAAAAACCTTCAAGTTACTTGAGGGAAACTACGACAAGGAATATGGGGGTTTTTCACTCCCTCCCAAATATTATTTCCCTCAACACTTCTGGTTCTTGCTTAGATATTATTTTATTACTAAGGAAAAAAATGCTTTAAGCATGACAGTTAAAACATTGACTCACATACGCTGGGGAGGTGTTTTTGACCATATTGAGCAAGGTTTCCACAAGTTATCCACAGACGCGCGGTGGAAAATTCCTTACTTTGAAAAAATGCTTTATGATCAGGCTTTGTTGATTTATAGCTATGCCCAGGCTTACCAAATGACTAAAAAACTGTTTTTTAAGGATGTTTGCTATGAAATCGGACAATTTCTTGATTCCACATTGTCTGATCAAACTGGAGCCTACTATACGGCGGTGGATGCCGAATCGGAAGGCCGGGAGGGAAAATATTACATCTGGAATTATGAAGAGCTTGAACGTGTTATTGATCCAAAGGATATGGATATTATCAATTTCTTTTTTAATGCCAGCCGGGAAGGAAACCTTAATGATGAAGATCAAAAAGACTCCCGCATGAATCTTCTTTTTCAGTGCCAGGATGATGAAGCAGCAGCCAGGGATTTGGGGCTTCCCTTATCTGTTTTTCAGAAAACCCTTGCTCAAATTCTGGATTTGCTTCGTAAAGAGCGCCAGAAGCGACCGAAACCCTTTATTGATAAAAAAATACTTATGGACTGGAATTCTCTTGTTCTGGGTGCTTTATCCTATTCTGGAAGGGTTTTTAATGATAGGAGCTTTGTAAAAAAGGCGGAAAAGCTATCGGAATTCCTGACCAATTTCATGGTCAGTGAGGATGGTTATTTGATACACCGGCTGATCAATGGTGAACAGGCGGTTTCGGCTTTCTTAAGTGATTACGCCTTTTTTATATGGGCCCATATTGAACTTTTCAATGCCTCACTTAATGTGAAGTATCTTGCGACTGCTTATAAATACCTGAATCAGGCTTTGGAATTGTTCAATGATGATGCTTTTGGTGGTTTCTATTACGCCAGAGCGAGAAATGCCTCTGAAATTATGCGTCAGAAAGAATATGCTGATGGTTTTGTGCCTTCAGGTAATTCCTTTATGTTGAGTAATCTGATTTATTTTTACTATTTTACGGCGAATAAAAAATATAAAAAAATGGCCGATAGATTGATTCAGCAGACCTCAGGTTTGATTGAAGAGCGTCCCATGGAATACACTAGTTTGATTTCCAGTTTGTTTTCGTATCATGGATATCACCAGCAAATCATTTTTACTGGCGATATCAACTCGGAATTGGCTCAAAATATGATCAACCATATAAATCAGTACTTTACGCCTCAGTACGTTTTCATTCCCAAAAATCCTGAAACCATTAAAATCGCGCCTTTTCTTGATAATTATCCTAACACCGATAAACCTGTATTTTACATTTGCCGGGAATTTGCCTGCCTGGAACCTGTGGATTCGGTTGAAAAACTGGAAGCCCTGTTGTCCACAAACAAACCCGTTGGGTAAGGCTGCCTTGTTTTTGAATTTGAATTCATGTGAAACCGACTCTTATGATTGTTACTAAAGGTTTTTGGGCCTTGCCTGCCTTTATTTTATCACATAAGCTCAGCTTCCAGGCATGATGGATTCCAGCAAGCTGGGTTTTGCGCCTTCTGGTCACAAATGCTTCGTATTTGTTGCTCGATGGCGTGAATGCTCATTGGCATTCGCTATAAGTCTGCATTCTAACTTCGGCTTTCGCCTCAGAAGGTTTTGGCCCTGAAATTATAAGAGCTAAAACGCTTTGGCAGAGCATTTTTGAAACAATGCTCTGCCATGGCTCCAATCCCTAAGGCGGAATGAACAGGTAGCTATGTTATTTTTTTCGTATTTGTTTAGCTTAAACAGGAATCAGTATTTTTAGCGTTAAGGATTGTAATAATAGCAGAGCTAATTGCAAAAGTCCCGACTTTAGCAATTAGCAGACAGCAATAAATTAATA
>JAFGWI010000049.1 GCA_016937215.1 Spirochaetales bacterium
ATAAGTTATCTAATTACCCGATAATAAGTTATTAATTTATTGCTGTCTGCTAATTGCTAAAGTCGGGACTTTTGCAATTAGCTCTGCAATTATTACAATCCTTAACGCTAAAACCCGCTTTCCGCGCTAAAATAGCAATTTCTTATATTATAGAGAAATAGAAAAGGCGATCTTGCAAAAGCCTCAATTCTAAATAATATAAGAAATTACCTAAATTCACTCCCGAATGTGGGTTAAAAAAAAATTGTTTATAATTTAATAATTTTGTTTATAATGGACTTAGCAAAAAGAAAAGACTATCTGATCAAAGAGAATATTTCGCGCGGAAGATAGAAAATCAGAAAACCAACTATTGAGGACTATGGCGGAAAACAATCAAGCCATAAAAAAGATTAAGCATAACAGGGAATGACATGGGCTTTGAACCAGATAAAATAAATACAATTGGAGTAAGAAAATGACAAAAAATAGGGAAATCGACAAAATCACCGATTGGTCCAAAAAAATCATCAACTCGGTAGAAAAAGTGTTTTACGGAAAAACAGAGGTGATTGAAATGATTCTGGTCAGCCTGCTCTGCGGTGGCCATGTTTTAATCGAAGATGTTCCGGGAGTCGGGAAAACAATACTTGCCAGGGCTATTGCCATTAGCCTTGGTGGTAATTTTAACAGAATTCAGTGCACACCCGACCTTTTACCAGCGGATATAATCGGCGTTTCCATTTACAATCCAAAGGAAGCCACCTTTAATTTCCATTATGGCCCCATTTTATCAAATATTCTGCTTGTCGACGAAATCAACCGGGCAACACCACGTACTCAATCGGCTTTACTGGAAGCCATGGCTGAAAACCAGATAAGCGTTGACGGAAAGCCCATACAATTACCTTCACCTTTTTTTGTCATGGCCACAGAAAACCCCATTGAATTTGAAGGCACCTATCCTCTACCCGAAGCCCAAAAGGACCGCTTCTTTATGTCACTGAAAATCGGCTATCCCCCGCGCGAGGCCGAATCACTTATTCTTGAAAGCCAAAGGAGAACAAAGCATCCAGTAGTGGATTTACAAAAAATCACCGACATTGAAACAGTGGTTGAAATGCAATCCATCATTGTGAATATTCAGGTGCATAAGATGCTAAAAAACTATATACTGGACATAGCCGAGGCTTCAAGAGGCCATTCAATATTTCAGATGGGTATTTCACCGCGAGGCACTTTGGCTTTGTATAAAGGGGCTCAGGCCCTTGCCGCGCTTCGAGGACGCGATTATGTCACTCCTGAGGACATAAAGGAATTGGCCTTCCCCATCTTGTCAAAAAGGGTAATTATTAAAGCGGAACAATTGATGAAAGGCATGACAGAAGAAATGGCCATCAAGAGCCTGATGGATTCGATCGAGCTGTCTCTACTCAAGGATTCTATTGGATGAGAAAAATAATCATCCTTTTATCCATCTTCATCATTCTTTTTTTTCCATACTGGTTTATACAATTGTTCGCCTTTCTTATATTAATTGTTTATTTTCTATCCTTTTTTTACTCCAAAACAACTTATAACAGTGTAATTTTTAAGCGAGATCAACAAATTATCAGAGCCTATAAACATCAAATAATTACCATCGATTTTGATATAGAAAACAGAAGCATTCTTCCGATACATTATATTTCCATTTATGACCGAACAGGAAAACTAGACAAGCTCACAAGCAGCAAATTCATTTTATCACTTAACAAAAATGAGAAAAAGAAACTAAGCTACCAAATCAAAACCATGGCACGAGGCGAGTATTTTATTGGGCCTGTTATAATAAAATCAGGGGACCCTCTTGGTCTTTTTCCATGGGAATATCATCTTGAATCAAAAAGCCAGGAAAAAAACCCTGGACAATGCAAAATTATTGTTTTTCCCCGTGTTTTTACAATTAACCGGGAAATACAAAATGGCAATTCCGGGGGTGATATTATTGTAAAAAACAAAATTGATGAAGACATCACCCGGGTGAAATCCATAAGAGAATATATTCCAGGTGATGATATCAGGCATATCAGCTGGAAGGTATCGGCCCATCTTGGTTCGCTTTTTACACGGGAATTCTTACAGTCCATTAGCTCCCCTGTGCTTTTATTGCTTAATTTAACAACCGAAGATTATCCCGTGAAATACAGATACAGCTATATCGAGACCGCCATAGAATATTGCGCGTCGCTGGTCAATTATTTCACATCCCTAAAACAGGAAATCGGGTTCCTTTCTACTGGCTTTATCGACACAATACATCCCCGCGTTTCCTTTGGCCAAGGGAATAATCACAGTATGTTCTTACTGGAGAAACTGGCTGTTATTAATTCCACCAACCAAGCCCATGATGTCATTGATTTGCTGAACAAGTCTCATCTTTCCTTGCAAAATGGCACAAGAATCATCTTGATCGGGCCAGAATTATCAGCAGATCAAATCAGACTTTTTGTTTCTAAACAGGGTAAAAATTGTTTACTTGAGCATATTCCCATAACAGAGACAAAAATAAAAAATAAGCATCCTGGAATCAAAACCTTTGATCCGCGGAAAATTTATGGAAAAGCTTTATATGTTTAAACAGAAAACCGCGAATCGAATTGAAGCCAATATAGTCTATTCATTTTTTTCAATCGCTATTCCCAGTATTTATGTCCTGAGCGTTCACATTGTTTTGCGTAGTGCTTTCTCTGACCTCAACATTATTCCATGGTGGTTTTTTTTCTTGGCTTTGATCACTAACATTGCCTCTTCAAGAATCCTCCTTCATCTCAAAAACCATCACGGGACACTTGATTCCTATATAAGGATTCATTTTTTTATTTACTTTCCTTCCGCGATTATCGCGGCTATCACATTTCATAAAACACCAACAATGATTATTTACATTGCCCTGCTTTTTACACTTCAATGGTTTATACTCTATTTAATTTTCAATAAATTCAAAGAGTATCTCGAATTCCTCAAATCTGTTAATAACCAATTTGAGGAAAAATTCAAATCAGATATAAACACTTATAGTTTGATGATTCAAAACACGAACTCCAATCTTAAGGAATTAAAAAAAAGCATCCAATTAATGCATTTTTTCCTATTTTTTATAGTTGGTCTTATGATTATGACAAAGGTTTCATTTCCATTAACAACCCTTCTGATATGCAGCTCAAGTATGCTTATTGGCTTGATTTTTATTATTACAATATCTGTGTGTATCGATGAGTATCGTTTTTATGTGGAAGGTTTTTCCATCGATAGTAAAATGACAGGAAAAAGAATTGTCTATGGAAGCATTGTGATAGTTATTTCAATCATCCTTGTTTTCCCGGCAATACATAATAGCCATTTTTTTACCCCTGATGATATCGCGAAATTCCTGGAATGGCTCTTTCCTGGAAAAGAAAAATCCCATTCCGCCCCGCTCCCCCCTTATAATGAATATGGAATTCAAGACCCCGAGCTTAGAAAAATAATTCCGAAAATATCTGAATCCCCAGCAATTTTTGATTTGTCTGGGGTATTTGATTTTTTGGGAATGATCATTATTCCGCTCTTATTGATTGGATTTTTATTTTTCATCTTTAAACCCCTTTTTAAAAAAAACATCATGGAACGCCTTAAAAAAATAAATCCGCTAATCCTTTTTTACAAAGGCTGGAAAGGCTTTCTATTTATTTTCAAACAAATAGTCAGAACCTTTTTTACAAATATAACATCTTTGTTTCATGCTGATAAAAAGCAAAATAAAAATTTGATTCAAAAACAGCCTGCTATTCCCCCAAAAAACGAAAAAACTGTCAGCATAAAAAAAAGATTTCAAACCAATCATGTTGTCAAAATGTTTACAAAATTGATCCACTGGGGACAAAAACAAAACATCATTTTTCACCCCTCAATGGGGCCAAAAGAATATATGAACATAATCGCGGAAAAAAATAGGGAATTGAAATCCATACTTGAAAATATCAGCGACATTTTTGAAGAAGCCCTTTTTTCAGATCATATTATGGAAAGCGAAATCATTAAAACTTATACAAAAACCATCAAGAGCATTATATCTAGTCACTCCTTATAAACCAAAAACAACATTAAGGATGTGCTATTTAAATGGTCCGCGATCAGGTCTTTTATAACCCACAATAAAAAACGCGCTTTTTCCTCGGGGGAAGCAACGATGAGGTGACATCTTTAAATTATTGAAGAAAGTTCATGAAAAAAAGGGGATTCTATTATAAGGTTTAAAACAGGCCAGATAAAAAAATTACCGCAAGGTCTGAAGGAGTTAGCCAAACCTCGCGGCTTTAAAAAGAAACGAAACCAAATCCCAAACTGGGACCTTTTTTAATACTAATAAATTAGGGCTTCAATGTCAGTGTTTTCGCGTCCAAACTGATTTCATAGTAGCCATTCGCGCTCCAGGCAAGTGGACTTCCATTTTGATAAGGAGTACCTCCATCAAATTTCACGCGCAGGTATTTTTTAGGCGGAAAATTGGCCGGCAAAGTCCAGTTATAAACCAGATCATCACCAGAACGGCTTGGGCTGACTCTGGACACAGATTTTTGTCCAAGCCAGTAGGCCCCAACGTTTTCCGCTGAATCTATCCACATATCACCTTGTGATTTTACATGAGTCACTGTTTGTTCGAATTGATCCAGTCCAATAGGCTGATAAGCTCCATCACTTCCACCGGTAAAACCATGGATACAGAATATCTGCCATTTCCCCTGGCTTCGTGCTGAATCAGTCATATTATTCATGGCACTGGCTGAAGCATTGGAAGGGGGAAGATAACAAGGCAAATTAAAGGCATTTGAATTATCATTTGGCGCAATCGAACCACCATTAACACCTCGATTCAGAATAAAACGGCTTTGAGCCACGCTGGCCCAGCTAGTATCTCCATAGGGAGCCGCCATGGTATAGGGTGTTACGCCGAATTTTTGTTTGATAAAATTGGTAGCAGCGTCAGCATCGCTTCCTGAAGCATTTTGCTGATGGCTTTGGGTATGGTTTCCGAGTTCATGACCATCCCGAACAGCCTGTGCCCAGATATTATTACTGGCTTCACTACGGCTTGTCCACAAATAAAAAGTAAAATTAACATCCAGAGCATTTAAACGGGAGTAATTATTTATTTGCGAAGAATTGGCATCATCAAAAGTATAGGATACTGCCCCTTTAAAACCGGCCCAGTTCAAAATAACCATATTTCCAGGGTTTCCGTTTGGCTTGGCTATGCCGCTTGTTTGCGGAGTTGGCAATCCGGAAATGGCATTAGGATCAGCTGTTTCCTCGGGTACTGGAGTTAAAGTTGGTGTAGGGGTCTCTGGTTTGCAAGGAAAATCATCGATCAATTTTACATAATATTGAGCAATCAATAGGGCATCCACAATATTGACACCATCAAGACAGTTTACATCTGCTTCTTCTGGATAATAATTTTCCACTGGCATATTCACATAGGTTCTGGCAATGGTTAAAGCATCAACAATATCAACTGTTCCGCTATGATTGGCATCTCCAAATGGAAAGGTCTGAGCCATTAAAGATAGGGTAAGCAACAGATATAAAACCATCAATAAATTTTTTTTCACTTTTTTTTCTCCTGCAAAATTTGATTCATTTAAAATTTTATAAATCATTTTACACCTATTTCTGATTTTACGACTTGGATTTTCAACAATAAAAGGTTGCAATTCCGTGTAAATTTTTCACATTGATCACTAGTAAAGTGCAGAAAGGCCTTTTACACCCACTAACTACAAAGCATAAGTATAAACTCCGAATCCAGAAACCCTGAAAAATCCCCTATTTCATAACAAGGGAATCCCTGGGTTGATATATTTCAAATGACCTGCCTGCTTACCGGAAATTTGCCTTTAAAAAAACCCATTTTGTTGATAGCAAAAAAGCAATCAAGGCAAATAAATTGATGATGTTTCCTGATACCAGCTGTATATCGCGAAGCTTTTTCAACAAGCTCATTTGTATAAACCTTAAATCAAATGGAATTTTCCAAATTATATCCTTTCACTATAGAAAATATAAATTCGATTCATATACTTAAATATTAGGATTAGATACTCCTTCCTGAAAGAGAGGTGTTACTTGGAACCCAAAATACGCTACTGGAAAATCAGAGATAAGATCCTCCTGAGTGTAGCCCTATCGATGTTTTCGCTATTATTTATTTTAGTCAGCCTGAATACCTACAATCTCAACCAACAGGGCCACCTAAATGTAAGCAATTACAGAGAGGATATGATAGAAGAAGTGCGTGATAAACTGCAAAATATCGTGGAAACAGCAAAAAATATTGCCGAATATTATTATCAACAAGCCCTGGTGGCAGGTTCAAGCCCACGAGCGCAACAGGAAGCCCAGACACAAGCAAAGGCCATTATCTCAGCCATGCGTTATCAAAATGAGGAGGGTTATATATGGATAAATGACACTTCCCAGCCCTTTCCGCGCATGGTCATGCATCCGATCAACCCCGAGCTTAATGGACAGATTCTGAATGATCCCAAATATAATACAGCCAACAACAATACCAACCTTTTTACTGTCCAAAATGGAAAGCATCAATGACATGTCCCATTTGATCAATAAAATTTCCAGCCAGACCAATTTGCTTGCCATGAACGCGGCCATTGAAGCCTCCCACGCGGGCGAATCAGGAAGGGGCTTTGCCGTAGTTGCCGACGAAATACGTAAATTGGCTGAAAATTCAAATACCAGTTCAAAGCAAATACAAAACCTGATCAAGGAAATGGTATCCATTGCCAAACAGGCTGAAATATCAGGACAAGACAGCCGGGAAGCCTTTAGCAAAATCAAAAAGGATGTCGCCGAAGTTGCCGATGCTTTCAGTGAAATCACCTTCAGCACATCGGAATTAACCTCCGGCGCTGTTCAGATTCGCGAAGCCGTTACCCATTTAAACAACATCGCCAACGATGTTTCTGCCAAATATGACGAAATCGACATATCCACCAAGAATGTCAGCACAGGCTGCCAGGAGGTGATGTCCATTACCGAATACATGAAAAACGCCCTGGGTGAAATCTCAATTGCCATAAACCTTATATCCGAATCCATAGCCGGTGTCAGGGAAATATCCTTAAAACTCGATGATATTTCCGGCCAGCTTAATTCCGAGATATCCAAGTATATTTTGAATTGATTTCGACTCTCACGAATAAAGCATTTTTGTAAAGCGCCTTCATGGCTTGGTTCTAGATAGCTGTATTTTTTTTTTGGGGGGGGAAAGCCCCCCTCGCTATAGCCCCGGGAATCCTGATTTTCACGATTCATCACACAAGCTGAACCAAAAGCCGGGAATAAAAGCAGACCGGGTCTTCCGCTACCCCCCTTCCTAGGGGCAGCGATAAAACAACCTGTTATCCTATTTGCTTATCCAGCCGCTCACAATAAAAACGCCCCTAAAACCCCGACCCAAACCCCTTTCCGGCCAGGAGCAAGCTCAGGGCCAAATCAGCCGAACAAGGAGGGCCTTCAGCTTCCCCCTTAGCAAAGACCCCTATGGGCCGCGACCTTTCCCCAAATACAGCTCAAGCTTTCATGATTAAACAGCACCGTGATTTTTGAATTATCCCTTGTAAGAACTTCCCAGAAAATTTTACTATCAGGGGGCCTGCATTTATTTTCCCTCAGACTGATTCCGGCAAAGGAAATGTGTTCCAGCAAATCGATTGTGAATGAATAAAAGGCTGGCAAAAAATCACCTGAAACAACAATACTGTCCACCCTTCCCAGGTTCAGAAAACTCTGGCCAATATACTTAAGAAGCTGGTTCCTGAAAATATCAAAGGCAAGCTGTAATTTGGAATCTGTCAAGGCAAGGTATTTCAGGGATTCAGGCGCGCTGATGGCTTCACTTAAAAAACCCTTAAAACCGCTTTTCTTTTTGAGCATGTCATCGATTTCAAACATCGAATAACCCTTTTCTTTGAGTAAATACAAAATAATTCCCGGATCTATATCTCCGCAATTGGTTAATCCCATTATGCCTTCAAACAAGCTGTAACCAGTACTGCTTAGTAGCAGTTCTCCCCCTTTCACCGCTACCAGAGATGTGACTTTATCCAGTACAATGGAAATAAAATTGGCCTTATCTCCAAGCTTGTCCCGCACTCGCTGATGCCTGGCCCCATGAATGCCCCTGAAAACCATCTTATGCCCCTTCTGGATTTCCGGCGGCACAGCAAAGGCGGGGTTTTTCATAATAAGCGGTTGAAAAAAGCCATTATCAGACAATATGGCAATGCGCTTGTTGGGCTCAAGCTGGTGAATGTGTTCCAGGAAAACCAACAATTCACGAAAATACATGGGTTGATTGTGAATATATTCTTCCACATCACGGATATACTTTTCATCAAGATAAGAAAGACTGGGATAATTTGCCGGCCCCAGGGGGATTGTTACCAGAATATCTTCTGTTGAATTATAGCTGCACTCTGAAAATATTTTAGAAAAAGATGTAAAGGCCTGTGTCAAATCATTGCTTGCTTTTCGTTTGTAAGTACAAATGATATCAGCCTCGCCTGAATCAGCCCTATATTCCCAAAAACTCAGGGTATCGATTTGAAATTGAATCATTAACATAGCTGTCTGAATACCTCCTTTGCGATCATTTTTTCTTCATCGGTCTGCACAACCAGGATGTCTGCCCTGGATTGGTTATTTGAAATCCCGAAAATCCTTTGCTTGCTGGAAACATTTTTTTCAGGATCAACATAAATACCAAAGGCTGATAAGGGTTGGCAAATTCTTTCTCGCGCCAGGGGTTCTTCACAACCAATGGTATCAGTGAAAATCAACATATCCACCGATTGCAGCAAAAAAAGGTAGTATCCCAGATATTTATGAATGCGGGAAATGTACAATTGAAACACCTCATTGGCTTCTTTTTCATGATCAAGGCTTTTTATGATGTCACGCAAGTCAGCCGACTTTTGATACAAGGCCAGAATACCGCTTTTTTTGTTCAAAATCGTCTCTATTTGCTCAGGTGTTAAATTTTCCTGATACATAACTGACAACAAAACTCCCGCGTCCAGGTCGCCACTTCGGGTGTTCATGATCAGGCCTTCCAGGGGGGTATAACCCATGGTGGAATTAAGGGATTTACCTTTTTTGATCGCGCAAATACTCGCGCCGCCTGTACCAAGATGAAGACTGATGATATTCTGGTTTTCAGGAAGTCTGTTCCGGTATTGGCAAGCTTCTTCCATAACATACTGATGACTGATACCATGAAACCCGTATTTGCGGCATCCATACTTTTGGGTTATTTCATAGGGAATCCCATAGCTTGACAAGGAATCGGGTATGGTCGAATGAAAGGAGGTGTCGAAAACCACATACTGCTCTGTGTCGGCATAATGGGTGTAACAATATTCCACAATGTCATAAATAATGGGATTGTGCAAAGGCGCCAGAGACAAGGTTTTTTTCAGCACTTTCAAGGATGCCTCGGTGATTCGGGTTGTTTTATCAAAAAAGGGACCAGGATGCACATAGCGATGCCCAAATATTTCAATTCCATTATGGGGTGAAATATTCAATTGCTCTTTCAAAAGTACCAGAACCTCCTGAAAGGCCTGGGTATGGTTTTTTAATTCCCGTTCCACAGAAAAATCCAGGCCATCACCTTTAATCAGAATTTCCGATACCTTATTGGTTTTAACACCTACTCGTTGGGCCTCGCCCCCAAGAATCACTTTTTCACCAGGCATGGAATAAAGTTTGAATTTCAGGGAAGAACTGCCGCAGTTTAAAACTAGGATATTCATCGCTATTACCTCTTAAAAATCATCATCAGACCAACCAAAACTGGGATAACCAATAGCGCGGTTAATGATCAAGGCCTTGCCAAATATCGATTTTTCAATCTCTTCTATAGTAAAATCTCCTGTAAAGGAATCCTCATAACCCAATCCAAAACCGATTGTGGGAATACCCAAAACACCATAAGTGTAGGAACCCTGGGTTATCCGTTTTTTCCAGCAACCCGTGGTTTTCTCAAAACCATTTTCCTTTAAAACAGAACAGGCATCCAAAACAAGGGGATTCTGATCGGACATTTTCCAAGCCCTGTATTCGTTAACAGAGGAAACCGAATCCTTGTTCAAGGCAGTGATATTCCTCTTCCCGTGCTCAGTGGTTACGTAAACCAGATTATTCCTGCCATAGGCATTTCTGGCGAGCTCCTTTGCCTTGTTAAAAATAAGCTCCTTGTTTTCTGTTGGTAAAAAAGAACGCTCTATGGAAAGATGATATTCCGATGTTTTTGCCTCGGCTGGCCAGCTGCTGCGGTAACAATTTTTAATTGCCAGTTGGGCCTTGCCCAAATCTGAGTCCTCGGGTAATTGGGCTGAATAATCGGACAAAGTACTTAAAACAGGATACAAGGTTTCAACAGGACCATGTTCCTTGGTTGTTTCGGGGAAATCACCCTTTACAACGATTTCGTACTCCATGCGGCCGCGATTTCCGTGAAAAACCTTGTAGCCTGTAGGTTCAGCAAGAATAACAGCCTCGGGTAAGGACTCTCTGAAATAAGTATCAAACAAGGAGCGAATCGTAAAATCATGATCATTATGCCTCGGCACAACACAAACAAAAACATCACCCAGCAATGGCGTAATCGATCGCTTCAAGAGCCCGCCTGTAAAAAGACTGGCAATAATCCCCGGAAAATAATTCCTGTCCTGACTGTCAAAACAATAAACATACTGATTGTCCGAAAGATTTTCCTGCAAATCGATGGAAGCAATCACAACCACCTTTTTCTCCTGCTTATAGCCCTTAATAATTCCCAGAATATTTCCCGATGGATCCTTTTCAACATAATCATAGCCTAAAGCATTCATTTGCCTGCAAATTTTTTCCGCGAAGGAATCGTAGAGAATTTTGGAATAAAAAAGATTCTGAAGCTCCATTGAAAAACTGATCAATTCCTTTTTCAGACCGCCTAATTTGAGTCTAAACCTGTCATTCATAAAGAAAACCCCTTTCTGTGTTTTATAAAATTTAATAATGTTAATAAATACTTAACACCGCAATAAAAAAAATATCTCTATCAAATAGAGTGTTCCGGGCATTAGCTGGGGTGTAAATTTTGTTTACACGAATTACCCCCATTTTTTTAGCTAAAACACTCTATCTAGTAGATTCATCGCTATCATCCCAGCCATTCTGAATGCAACCGATTAAAAGGGTACTTTCATGCCATCGGTCGAATTTTTTGATCCAGAAAACTTCACATTTAAAATGGCTGTTGTCATTCTGGACCCAGCGCAGCGAAGTGAAGAATCTCAGTTACAAGTAATCCTATCGTTCCGCTGGTAAAGTGCTTGCGTGTATGAAAAAGCAATACAGCCTGAGACAGGCAAGATTCTTCAAGGCCGCAGGAAAACAGTGAATGCCAATGAGCATTCAGGAAAACAGTGAATGCCAATGAGCATTCACAAAAACAGAGAATGCCAATTTGCATTTCCGGCAGCGAACAACAAATCTAAGATTCATGAACAGCCTGCCGCTAGGGCTCTTTCCTCCAAAGGTTTTTCAATTTTGAGAAAATCATAAGCCATGGCTCCAATCCTTAAGGCTTTAAATCGGGGGGAAGACAATCACCAGAACCCTGCAGGGCTTTGTCGAGCCAAGGCCAATTAAAAAGTCGGCGGAGTCACAACCCAAATCAGCTCTGCTTTACCATCACCGGGATTCCGGAATTTGTGAGGAATGCTGGAATTAAAATAAATACTGTCACCCTTGGCCAGAAAATAAGACTTTTCATTCAAAACCAGCTCCAGGTTTCCTTGAATCACAATAACAAACTCCTGCCCAAAATGCTGATAATAATCATCCCCTGAACAGGCGCCCGGTTCAAGAATAAAACAAAAGGGCTCCATCTGCTTCAGGGAATCGGGATTTGTGAGAAGCTGGGTTTCAATACCCTGGTTTCTGAAAACCTTGCGTGACTTTTGCCTCATCACCGGAATATCGTGATTCACCGGCTTCTCGCCCATGAGCTCTCCTACTGTGGTGTTCAGAATATCAGCCAGCTTTTTCAGGGTTCCCAGGCTCGGCGTGGCCTTCCCATTCTCAATCTGCGACAAAAGGCTGGCTGAAATCTCGGCCAAAGCCGCAATTTCCCTTAAGGACTTGCCTCGCGACTCACGCTTTCGTTTTAGATTATTACCAAGCATTTTCATAAGACAAATATAATCAAAATTCAAGGAAGTGTCAAATATATATTAACAATATTAACTAATACTTAACAGATACAAGAGGTATCTTCGCGCCCCTTTTTTCTCTTGGAATTATATAATCAGGAATGGCTGGTACAGAAGGCCTTTGTTTACAAATGCAGGCCTGGCATTTTTCAGCATTAGGGATTGGAAAGGTGAAGGCTTTTTTTTCAAAAAAAGCCTGAAAAGCCTTTTGGCGTGATATTTTCACGCCAAAAGCTTCGGAG
>JAFGWI010000050.1 GCA_016937215.1 Spirochaetales bacterium
GGGGGGAGGTTTCTATAGAGAGAGGGGGGTAGATGCCCGGGGAAAAAGGGGGGGGGCAGCTACCCAAGTGAATGGGGGGGTAGGTCTCCGGGGAAAAGAGGGGTGTTAAAAATACTTTAAAAAATGCCAAATTTTTCAGGGAATACACTATAGGGATCTAAAATATAAATAAGGACTTTTGGGACAGAGCGAATCACAATCATGGTAAATCCCCCTAACAGCTTTGTCAGAATCCGTGAAAAGCTGTTTTCATGGTTACAGCAAAACCAGAAGACTCGCCTTCCGAATAATGAACCGGAATTTTCCACCAAAGGGCTTGATTTTTCAATAAAAAAGTGGTATATATTAAAAAGCCTGGGTGAATGGGAATGGCCGTGTCGCCCTTTTTTTTAGAGCGCCTCGAACAGGCTGGTTAATATGAAAGAATGTCCTCCGTATAAGCATGTTAAAGGTGAAGCGGGCAGAAATTCCGGTATAAACCATAATTTCTGTTGATATTTTCCGCTTTTTCCAGTATAATAGCTTCAAATCAAAGGTTTTATAAGGTAGTGAAAAAATGAAAAAAATGGTCATGTTGATTTTGTTAAGTGTTCTTGTGATCAATGCATGGTCGCAGGAACAAAAACCTATCATTGTTGTAATGAATTTCTATTACAAGGACATTTCAGGTGGCGACATGAGTTCCTTCACTGATGTTGTGTCAGAGGCATTGCGACGAACCGGGCTCTATAATGTGATGAGCATAGAGGACCGCGACACCATATTGACCGAACGGGGATACGACATTGAATCCTGTGTTCACGCTTCATGTCAGGCCAGGGCATCGAAAGCCTTGAATGTGGATTTGTACCTTACTGGTGATATCGGCCGTCTGGGGAACAAATACATTTTACATGGCGCCATTATCGATTCCAAAACCGGAGAGGTTTTTCAGAATCTGCAATACGACGCAATTTATGACGATTTTTTAAAAATGCGGGATGACATGACGACTTTTACTTATCGGGTCTGTCATCTGGAAGAAGAACAGATTACCCAGCTTGTTGATGAATATACCAGAACCAAAACCGTTGTGGTCGAGGGTAAAGCAAGCCCTGGCGAGATAATTGGTATTGCCATGACCATCGCCGGAATCGGCGGCGGCGTTGTTGGTGGTTTGATGTATTTTGATTATCAAGGTTTCTGGGATAAGGATGTCAAGGAATCCTATGCTTTATATATGTCGGCAGAAAGCGGTGAGGAGGATTATTTTACTGAGTTATATGGTAGTTACATCGCTGATGTTGAAACATCAAAAAGCAAATTCTACACCAGTATCATAACAGGAGGCGCGGGGTTGCTTGTCGCGGCCATAGGCGGTATTGTCTGGGGAGCCAGCGCCAATATGGCCAGTAGTGGTTCTGTCGATGCTGTGAATACCAACCCAGCCCCTCTGTTTTTTGGAGCTGCCTATGACGGTCAGCTGTCGCTATCGATGAAATTGGCTTATTAAAAAAGGAATATCCCATGAAAATTAAAGTATTTGTTATGATAATGGCGCTGGTATTATTGTTTGTCAGCTGTGAAGATATGTTTGAGACTATGGGTCGTTGGAACCTGAATGACCCCTTGTATGACAAGGAAGGCAACCCCATTGATCAGCCGGATCAGCCGCCTATCGCACCTTCCAATCTGGCTGTGAGTTTTTTTCTTGAAAATAATAATTTTAACTTGCCGCGGGTGAGGCTCCAGTGGCAAAATAACTCTTCCTATACTCAAAAGACAATCATAGAAAGGGCCAAAGAAGGAACAGGTGATTTTGTTTTACTGGCAGAGGTCCCTTATGTTATGGACGCGGAGGGTCATGATAACGCTTCGTTGCAGTTTGTCGATGACACACTGAACAAGGACGATTTGTCCGAATGCGGTTATATGTACCGCGTAAAGGCTGCGAATCCCCGAGGGGCTTCGGCAGTGGACGAGAAGATGTTTTATTGCCCGCCGGTAATAGTTGATTTTTTTGCTGTGGGGAATACGACTGGGTCAACCTATGGAAATCAGGATGAAAAATTTACTTTTTCCTATGAAATTTATGGTTTAGTGGATACAGTTACCTGGAACTATGGTGATGAAAGTACAGCTGTTTTAGCAAGTACTGATGAAGCCCCTCAGAAGCAATATGCTTTAAACGGTCTTTTTAATGTCTCCCTGAGTGCCACTGGCCCAGGTAATCCAGACAAAGCTGTATCTTTAACTAAGGATAATTTTATATCAATTAATATCCCGCGAGCCGGGTTCAGGATATTTGCTGATATTAACCCAGCTATTTCCGGATATGAAACAGAAATTGTTGATACAATCATCATGAATCCGGGAGAACAGATCGAGATTGTAAACGAAGCGGTTTTTGCTGAAAACATTATGTGGTCGGTTAATTTTAAAGGAAGCAACGAGTTAATTACTCTTAATAATCAAACTAGTACTAATTATTATACCATTCCTGAAGAAACCGAATATGGCAGGTTTGAAATTTCGCAAATAGCTATTGGAGCAGACCTTGATGCCAAAGTTGTAAGAAAGTCTATAAATGTGGGTCGAGGCGAATTGACATTAAGTTGTACGGGTATGGATGTGAATAATCGATCCATTACTATTTCCCAGGAAAGAACAATACTCTTTGATAATACCTGTAGTGGTTTTGAACCAATAAGATTAACAATTAATTATGGAGATGGTATAACCGAAAATGTTCCAACTGACTTTCGTTCTATTCCTCATCAATATGTTAACCCTGGTAGCTATACATGTACTTTAATTTTAAGAACGGCTTTTTATCCAAATGAAGCAGAAATTTCTAAAAGCATTCAAGTCAATGTGCTAGGCCGAAAACTCATATCATTACCTAATGGTATAAGTTATTCAACACCTGGAGATCTTCGAAGTGGTGATATGGATGGTGATAATGATACTGATTTCATGTTCATTAACGGAACCGGAACAAATCGATCGTTGATGTGGATTGATGTATCTTCCGGAGCGTCTATGGCTGTTGACTATCTACGAACTTCAGGATCAGCTAATGTTTTATCTGGAGCAGAAATCCTGCAGGCAGAATTGGTGGATGTGGGTGAGGCTAATTTATATCTGATAGTTTCAGTTAAAACTACTACAGGAATTGATATAAGAATTTTTAAATCCGAGGGAAAATTCTGGTCGGAAGTTGCTGATTCGGCCATCAGTATTGTTGCCGAAACAGCCTGTTTTGCGGTTGGTTCCATTGATAATACAGTTCCTGATCTGGCAATTTATAGCTCTCATACTGATTCAACAGGAGAAACACCCGTCACCACTAATTCGTTAACTTGTTATTCTGGAGATGCCACAGGAACACCGGGAGAGCCCTTTGTGTTTAGTAAAAGCGGCACTGTATTGGAAACAATTAGCCCTGCTGGTGCAATAAAAATAATCGTGGCCAATCTATCGGAAAAGCAGAATGATGAAATTTTGCTGCTTGCTAATGGCACCACGGGAAAGACCGTTTATTTTTATGAAAAACCAGGTACCGATGGTATTTTTACTCGTTATGATTTATCAATAGGAAATGGCCACCTGATCGAGATTGGTGATGTTGATGGAGACAGTGACCTTGACTTGATAGTGCACACCGGAACAGCCGATGGCGGAAATCTTTTCTTCTATAGAAATCAGGCTGCCTCTCAAGATGGTGCTGCTAGCTTTTCTTCAAATAATATGAATTATACATATAGTGTTAACACTCTGGCTGTCCTGGATGTTGACAGTGATAATCTTTCGGAAGTCGTTACAGGATCTATAAGAACCTATCTTATGTTAAGAAATTTTGAAGGTAATAGTTTTACTAATGCGGGCGATCCATTTTTTAAGTATCCGGATAATAGTGGCTTCCATTATTTTAACAGCATTGCCATGGGTGATATTGATGGTGATGGAAAATCGGATTTGCTTGTTTCTGAAGCAGAAGGCATTTTCTGGTATCCCAATATCATGATTAAATAATTGAATTGTTTTACAAATTAGAGGAGATTTTAAATGAAAGCAGTATTAAAGGTTCAACTGATTATTCTTGTTTTTTGTTTTGTTTTATTAGCTTGTCCGCCGATCAATAATGGCGGTGATAATAATACCCCAACCCCAGAAGTTAACCCCAATAGCACCCCAGCGCTTCCTTTATCTGTACAGTTTAAGGAAGTGGTAACCGACAATGTTGAGTTTCTTTATCAAAATGATAGTTTTTATGAAACAATTGATAATGAATTGGGTTCATTCTTTATTGCCAAATGCGAATTGAATTTTAAAATATGGAAAACCGTGATTGACTGGGCGATGATTAATGGTTACACATTCACTGATGGTTGTGGAACAATGGGTTACAATAACAATGGTACAACAGAAGGTTTGGATGATAGCCACCCGGTGACATACATTAGCTGGCGTGACGCCATCGTCTTTTCAAATGCACTTACAGACTACTATAATAAGCATAATGATAATTACTCAAAAAACCAGGACCTAGATTTTGTATTTTATTCAGATTCTTCCTGCGATCTAGAAGATATAATCAAGAATGCCAGTGCTATTTCCGGGAACCCCTATTTTAAAACCGGTGGTGGTAATATCAATACGAACTTGTCGCTTTGCATTTCTGATGGTTTTCGAATCTGTTCTGAGAGGGAATGGATAATGGCAGCCCGATGGGTTGGAAATTATACGGTTAAACCCGCTGCAGATGAAATTATGTCCATGGATAGTGACACAGGCAATTGCTGGTATAAACAAACTCAAATGTCTGGTATTTATGATAGTGAAAATAATAGATTATTTCAACCTGGCGAAATAGGAGTATTCGATCAAGATAGCACTTCTTCGATTGCAAGTAAAGCTGCAAATCAATTAGGCTTGTATGATATGGCTGGTAATTGTGATGAATTTATTTTTACGGATGGTGGTGGTTCGTATGCAAAAGGGGGTGCCTGGATGTTTGTTAGTGATACAGGCAGAATATCCAGAACATCTTCCGATTATACAAATTTAAACTTCTATTATAATAGAGCTAATGGGATTCGTCTTGCAAAATCACCTTCAAGAGATGCTTTGAATTCAGATTTAAGTATTGACTCCCAGGTTCAGCAAAATTTAAATGATATGTTTAAATAAATCATGAATTTGATTTTAATATTCATCCTCACTGTCATGGCAGTGAGGATTTTTTTTATAAAATCAATTATTTTTTTGATTTTTCAATTTTTTGGTGTTATAGATATGTATATCATGCTATAATAATTTAGCGGTCAATTTTTTAGTGGTTTATCTTTTGAAGAGGAACGTTCATGGAACATGATAAAAATATTAACAAAAAAATGGATAAGCTCAATAGTGTACATGGAGTTTCAAAGCAGCATGACCCCCAACCAATCTATATGGTCGGCAATTTCCAGCTTCCCGCCCACATCCTCTCTGCCCTCGGAAACGAAAGGGTTAAAAAGCTCTTCGAAGAAGGCACCATCCAGGCCAAACTCGATATCAGCGCCCCCGGCGACAAGCTTGAAAAACAGGCCGACACTCTCGCTGAAAAAATGGTCCAAAACAAACCCGACACCAATGCTGTGAATAACGCAATGACCCCATTCTACACCGGAGTCGGAATCCAGAGCAGCGGCAACATTTTCAACGATTCCGAAAACGGAAACACCAGCTATTCCACCATTATCAAGCGTCTGAGCAAACCCCTGCGCGATTATTTTGAACCTATGATAGGCAAGGAACTGAAGGACATTGAAATCCACACCGACTCTAAAGCCAACGAAATGGCCGAAGCCATCAACGCCAGGGCCTTTACCCATAAAAACCATATTGTTTTTAACAAAGGCGAGTATCAGCCGGGAACCACCGAAGGTAAAAAGCTGATTGCCCATGAACTGGTGCATACCGTTCAGCAGAGCGGCGGAATAATGCGTAAGGAAAAGGACGGTTCCCAGCCAGCAGTAAACAACGGCTGGTTTGTGACCCACGAGAATGGCAAGCTCTTTATTGAATTTAAACCACCAGTTACCGATGAAGCCATAGATATCAGGAAACTCGCCAACAAGCTGGTTGAAGGAGTAGCCGATGGTGGACAGCTTATACAAATTTTTGTTAAACTCAAGACCATGGGCATGGTAAAAGGCACAATGGCACCGGGGTCGACTTACACTTTCAAGGACACACCCATCATGAAGGGGCTTAGCCCCAAAGGCAAGGTGGATGTGAGCTTTTTGTATAATCTGGGCTTTGTTAAAAAGCCGGCGAACGCTGTGGTGGAGGCACTCAAACCGGAAGAGAAAGGGTTTGATTTGGGTAAAGCCTTTGGCGACGTTTTTGGGGCTATTGGTGGTTTTTTTAAGGGGCTTGGCAAGGCGTATTTGGCAAGCCTTCAGATGGAGGGGGAACGGGCTGCGGTTTTGTTAGGGAGATCGTCAACTAAAGAATCTGAGAAAAAAATCGATAAGGGTTTAGACCAGAGAATTCTGGCTGCAATTGAAAATCATATGCCAGAAGATTATATACCAAATCCAAATCAGAAAGCAGATAAAGACCATCCCGTTAACAATTGTGATATATGGCTCGAAACAATTTTAATGGAGGCTAATGTAGTTCTGCCAAAAAACTGGAAACCTGCAATCACGACTAATGTAGATACTCATATAAAAAATTTATCAAAAGAATTACTAAAAGTCCCTGCAATAGGATGGAACATTGTTTTAATGCAAGATTCTGAAGGTTCATTATCGTATGCTAACGCTAAAACACAAGGTAAACATAATGATGATAAGGTAGTGAAGGCTGATAGCCATGCTGCATTAATTCGAAAAAATGATAATGGGACTATTGAAATGTTCCAAATGGGTGGAAACATTTATAAAACAAATAAAAATAAGTATGACAATTATAAAGTGTACGAAAATTCCTTTCATTATCAAGATACATTTTTTTACTTGCCACTTTAGCAAATAGGACAATAATATGAGAAGAGCAGTATATTTATTTTTAATCTTAATGAGCTGTAGTCAAACTAATTCACTTACAATTCCAGTAGAAGTTTTTTTATACCCAATTCCCTTTAATGGAAAATACGGTTATGTGGATAAAAATCTTGATTTGGTTGTTAAGCCAATCTTTAAAAAAGCATTTACTTTTCAAGAAGGCTATGGTCGTGTCCAATTTGATGAAAAAACATGGGGCTTTATAGATAAAAATGGAACAATAATTGTCAAATTAAATTGTATTTATCTTGATAATTTTAATTCTGGTATTGCGATGTTTACTAAGGATGATAAGAAAAAAGGATTTATTACTAATCAAGGAAAAATAATAATTGAAAATTTAAGAAATGCGCTTTCCTTTACTAACGGAATTGGTTATGGTTTGTTTTCAGATGGATGGAAATTTATTGACCAATCAGGAAATGTACTTTTTCATGGTCAAGCGTTTGAATCAATTACTCCTTTTAGTGATGATTTAGCATTTGTGGAAAGTGAGGGTGAATTTTATTTTAAATTTATTGATAAAAATGGAAAAACCGTTTTAAATTCAAAGTTTACAGCCTCAGGATCACAATTTAGTGAGGGGTTAGCTTTTGTACAAATCTCTGACAAAAAAGGATATATTAATAAAAAAGGTGAATTTGTTATAAGAGACGATGAAATTGCACATGCATATCCTTTTTATCACGGAGTCGCACTAATAGCAAAAGGATTTTTACCAGATTTTGTTTACGACTTAATCGATACAGAAGGTAATTATATAACGGAATTTATATCAGGTATAAATTTCGCTACACCTTTTGTTGAGGGTTTTTCAATAGTGAGTAGTGATGATAAAGGAGCCGGATATTTAGATACCCATGGTCAATTTCTTATTGATTTACAATTTGATACTTTAGATCATTTTCATGGACCCTATGGAATAGGGTATATTAACGGAAAACAAGAAGCTTTTATCGATCGTAATGGTAGTATTTATAGGGTTAAAGATATAATTGATAAAATAATGATGTAGATGAAATCAGAATAAATCGTCGTAAACCTTTTGATAATAAACTAAAAATACCAAATTGTTGATAAAAATAATTTGGCTAAGGTGATCCGCAACCCACCTACATCGTCGGATGACATGAAATTCCCCCACACATCCTCTCCGCCTTCGGAAACGAAAGGGTCAAAAAACTCTTCGAAGCGGGTCACCTCCAGGCCAAACTGGCTGTGAACACACCCGGTGACGCCCTCGAAAAGCAGGCCGATACTCTTGCGGAAAAGATGGTGCAAAGCAAACCCGACACAAATGCTGTGAATAGCGCTATGGCCCCATTCTACACCGGAGTCGGAATTCAGAGCAGCGGCAACATCTTTAAGGATTCCGAAAACGGAAACGCCAGCTATTCCACTATTATCAAGCGATTGAGTAAGCCCCTGCGCGATTATTTTGAACCCATGCTTGGCAAAGAACTGAAGGACATCGAAATCCACACCGATTCAAAGGCCAACGAAATGGCCGAAGCTATTAACGCACGGGCCTTTACCCATAAAAACCATATTGTTTTTAACAAAGGCGAATACCAGCCCGGAACCACCGAAGGGAAAAAGCTGATTGCCCATGAACTGTTGCATACGGTTCAGCAAAGCGGCGGAATAATGCGTAAGGAAAAGGACAGTTCCTAGCCAGCAGTAAACAACAACTGGTTTGTGACCCACGAGAATGGCAAGCTTTTCATCGAGTTCAAGCCGCCTGTTACTGATGATGCCATTGACATCAGGAAACTGGTGTCAACACCGATTTAAACTTTCCGCATTTCACCGATTTATTTTTCCGGTTTTTATGCAGAGTCAACGACTCTGATAAATTTAAAGCCTAATGATTATTAGGTGTAAATTTAAAACCACAAAACACATATGGACTCGTATTTTAAAATGCCTTTAAACTGCTCATAATCAAGCTGTATTATATTTAAAACCCCAATCTGGTATCTTATCTCATTTTGGCTTTTTGAATGCGCTGACAGCCGTTTATCGCAAATTCATTCAAAATGCGTCGTCCCCACTTTCAAACGATCTTTCATCCGGTAAGAATCTCCTTTCAGGCTGATGATATGAGCATGGTGTAGAAGTCTGTCCAGTGTCGCTGTTGCAATCGCATCATCATTCATCATCTCTCCCCATTTCGAAAAAGCCTTGTTCGTTGTGATTATTAACGAGCCATGCTCGTACCTGGTGTTTACAAGTTGAAAAAATAATGTAGCTTGTTCCTGGTCAAGGTTCTCATATCCTGCTTCATCTACAACAACGAGATGGGGTTTGCGGTACCATTGGAGTTTGCGTTTTAGTTTGTTCATACTACGGGCTCGGATTAAACCTTCGATCAAATCCATGCAAGTGATGTAATACGCAGAGAAACCCGTTATGCAGGCTTTATGTGCTAGTGCAAGCATCAAATGAGTTTTACCTAGTCCGCTATGTCCCATCAGTATGACGTTTTCTTTCCGGTTGATGAATGACAGACTATTAAGCTCCTTAAACTTTCGTTCCGTTAAACCTCCCTTAGGCCATGTTAAATCAAATTCTTCCAGTAGCTTTACCTGAGGAATTCCTGATATTTTCAGACGAGTTTTAGCCATTCGTTCTTTACGTGGTATGTATTCAAGTTCAAGTAAATCATAAACAGCCTCTTTGAGAGGTTTATCCTGTCGAGAGGCTTCTGCAAGATAGCTTTCAAATCCGGCTGCCATAAAACTTAATCCTAATTCTTCCATGCGGGCAGTCATCGTGCTTAGGTTAATGTCCATCAAGCTACCCCCTCATCTTTAACAAACTGGTCGTAACTTCCCGGTGAACGTACATCTACCTGAGGTTCCTGTTTGTGAGACTTTCGCTTTTGGGTTTTTAACCTACGACTTTGCTGTTTTTCCCACAGTTCAAGAAGGGCTTTCATGTCTTCCGTGGTTTCGATCAACTTGTGGCTTCCAGCAACCTCTAGTTTCATAGTTCTTATAATCTTCTTTCCAACAGCAAGATCAGCCAAATTGTTCATGGGGTTTATCTTAAGTGTTAGCCGCTCACCTATGAATTCAGGCGGAACGCTATAGCAATTGGTCTGATAGTTTATCCGAGCCTCGCGGCTGACCCATACCTCATGGGTCTCGCGGCAATCATAATCTTGTGCAGGTAGTTCTTTGAAGTAAACTCTCTCCTTCGCAAAGCGCTCTTCTCGCGTCTCCAAAAATTCACGTAGCTCCTTCTTGTCAATGCATTCAAGCCATTTCATCACATGTTCATTCAAGGAATCCAATCCGAAGATATGATTCTTTACCCGAGGCCAAAAATTGGTATTCAGATAACCAATAGCTCGTTCAACCTTGCCCTTGGTTTGAGGCCGTCTAATTTGGCAACGACGAGGCACAAAGCCGTAATGAGTGGCAAAGCTGAGCAGGCGTTTATTAGGGCGCCAGAATCCATCAGGATCACACACAAAAGCAGTCTTCATGTTGTCGTATAGAATCTCATGGGGGATGCCTCCAAAGTATTTGAAAGCGGCAATATGACAGTACTGTAAAACACTTTGTTTCATGGAACGGGTGAACATGACAAATGTTTTTCGGCTAAACCCCATTATCATAACAAAAGCATAGAGCTTTTCCGGTTTTCCATCTGGACCATTCCTTCGATAATCCTTCCAGTCTACTTGTGCTTGTCTCCCCGGTTCTGTCTCAAATCTGAGAACAGCTTCTGTGATTATTTTCTTACGGGCTTTGGTCACATAATCTCTAAGAATAGAGATCTGGCCTGTATATCCCTGTTTTATTAACCGTTCGTAAAGAATTACACCGTTGTAATACGGCTCATTATCGAGTATACTGACTATGAATGGTTTGTATGGATCCAGTTTGCTACTTCTGGCTTTCCTTAATGCCTGCTGGCTGGGCGGCTTACTCAGATAATTTCTGACTGTTCGGTCTGTGACTCCAAGCCTTTCTGCAATCTGATGTTGCTTGTAGCCTTGGTTCTTTAATTGATGTGCATATAACATCCGATACTCCTTGTTAATAACGGGTACCTCCAGTACTGTGGATTTGTCTATATAACACTGTACTATGTTTGGTACCCTATTTCTATAAAACCGGAAATTTTAATCGGTGTTTTTAGGAAATATAATATCGGTGTTGAGATTTAAAGCGGTTGGCGATTTTTTTGGCAGTCTTTTTCAATTCAGGTCATCGGATGTGAAAGAGAATGTAGTAGAAGTAAAGCGAGTCGATGATAAAATAACAATTCCTACTACTAAACAAAAAATGGATTACAGCAAATTTCAAAATGAAAAATGGCTAAATTATCAAAACAAATATTATATTGCTGAACCCGATGGTAGTGGTTCCGGCGACGGTTTGTATCTGAAA
>JAFGWI010000051.1 GCA_016937215.1 Spirochaetales bacterium
ACGCTTTGGTTTGCAATTTTTGATAAAATTGCAAACCATGCCTCCTATCCCTAACGCATTTTTAGTCAAATTGTAATTCAGCTAAACAAGTACTAATATTTTTTAAGAGTCCTCAATACCTTTTTTAAAAATAATTAATTTGGCTAGTCCTAAACACATTAAACAGGGATGATTTGTCCCACAAAAGTCATTTTGTTATCAAATTATTGCTTTTTAAGCAATAATAATTTTTTTTACTTGCCTTTTATAATAACTGATATTACTTTATTAACAACAATAAAAAATAAATAAAAAAGTCTGACAATAAAATACGAGGGTAAAAGAAATGAAAGAACAAAGACGCTATCCAAGAGCATTGGTCAGACTGCCGGTTATTTATGGTGATCAAGACAAAGGCCAATCCAAGGATATCAGTGAAAAGGGATTATGTTTATTTACGCGAAAAGAATTCATCAACAGTAATCCTTTTGATATTATTGTTGAGCTCGAAAAAGGATTGCTGTTTAAAGCAAAAAGCCAGGTGCAATGGCGAGCCACAATTTCTTCAAATTTGTATAAAACAGGTCTTGAATTTTTGAACTATTCAACTGAATATGAAAAATTTTTAAAAGAATTTCTTTTAAAACATCTTTCAGTTACAAAGGAAAGGCGGCAATCTTACCGTATGTTATTGGATGTTGTTGTTAATTATGCCATTCAAGCTAAGGCAAAGACCAAGAATATAAATAGCAATGGGCTTTGTCTTTTTACGAGGGATCCCCTTGAGGAAGGCAAAATCCAGCAATTACGAATCAATTTGGAACAAAATATCAGCATCCAGGCTTTTGCCAAGGTTGTCTGGAATAAAAAACTGAAAAACAATATTTATGAAAATGGTCTCAGTTTTTGGGATATTGAAGATTCAAGTTTGTCCTTGTTAAAAAACCATTTAGATGGTTTTCAATAAAATTTCTGTTAGCCTCCTTTATTAGCATTTAGAAAAAAACAGGGCCCTTATTAAGCTAGGCCCTGTTTTTTTTTATTCCAACGACTCCAACCAGGTCAGTACAATTTGCTTTTCAGCTTCAGGAAGGGCTTTATCCTTGGGCATGATATCTTCTTTGACCACAAATAAAAGTTTTGACACTTCCTCTGGCTCTGAAAGATCAGCAAATTTTGTTGATGAACCCCCATGGCATTTATCACAGCGTCTTGCAATAATTGGCTTCACATCCTTTGAATAAACAAAAGTATTTGTTTCATCCTTTTTCACGGATTCTTCCTGGCTCTGATCAGGCTTTTTGGAATTTCCATTGCCGCTGCACTGAATGACAGTGATCGCAATTAAAACGGAAAATAGAAACAGTATTGGTTTTTTCATGATTCCTCCTTATGTCAATTTGTTCTTATATTCAATGATGAACAGAATAATTGATCTTTTAATGGCTGACAAGACAAATCAGGTGATGCTTTAAAAATAATTAATTTGAAATTGATCAATAGCCTTAAAATTTAATTTTTTATATACCCTTTGGGCACTCAAATTTTCCGGTTTTACGAATAGTACAATTTTTTCTTTGGTTTTAAAGAGCTGACTAAGAAGGAATTTCATCAGAAAGCTTGAATATCCTTGATTTCTGAATTCCTTTTTTGTGAATACTCCCCCAATTTGATCCACCTTGAAACCCTGCGCATTTGTTCCTGCCTTGGCGATGGGTCCATTTTTGTCTAAATAATATATTTTTTGTTGGCTTAATTTGTTTTTTAGATTTCTTAAGCAAGCATGAGCTTGAAAATTCCCCGGATCAAGATAAACTTCCTCAAGTTCATAATCCTTCTGAAGAGGGAATAACTTGTGTCTGTCTCTGGTTTTTGCTTTTTTAATTGTACAGCCAGCTAGGTGATGGGAATCCGGTAAAAAATGGACCTTATCCAAACAGAGAAAATCATAGTTTACCTGAAAATGATATGATAAATTGAGAGTCGAAAGAAAAGCCTGAACATTGCGGGAGAGACCCATTATCGAATGAACACGCCTGTTTGGGAAGTTAATCAAATCTTCGATATTGTTCAGATCTGGTGGATTTGAAGTAAATACAGGATAAATCAAACCATTGGATGTGAATAATAACAAATCTCTAAGCTCTCCCGCCTGTTCATTTATATATATTTCTGTTTGTTTTCGAAGGGGGTAAAAAAGGCCGCTCAGTTTTAGCCGTAAATTTTCGCTAACTGTCACGGCCTGCCATTCTTCCTTGAGTAGAAATTTTTTAACTTTGTTTAATTCATTAACCGTCGCTATTTTCCAACTCATAAATCAATTAATTAATAGGAATTTCCGCTCAGTTCATCAATATATTGCGAGGCATAATGAGAAGCAATGGCTCCTTCACTGGCAGCTACAATTAATTGCCTGAAAGGGGTATTTCTGACATCGCCGCAACAAAAAAGACCTTTGGTTTTGCTTTCCATATGTTCATTAGTCTGAATATATCCCATTTCATCATAATCCACCCATTCTCCAACAAAGCTTGTCTGAGGTATAGAGCCTACAAATATAAAAACTGCTCCGACTTCCTGATCATAGACTTCATTGCTTTGATTATTCAACAACTTCACTTTATTAACAGAATCAACTCCTGTTATCGCTTGACATTCTGTATTGAACCTCACTTCAATTTTTTCATTTTTCAAGACTCTTTCAGCCAGGGCTTTTTGGGCCCTGAAGCGGTCCCTTCGATGAACGAGAATAACCTTGGAAGCGATTTTCGACAAATACATGGCTTCATCACAAGCCGCGTCGCCGCCGCCTACCACAAGCATTACTTTATTCTTGAAAAAGGGCCCATCGCATGTGGCGCAATAGGAAACACCTTTTCCACTGAACTCCATTTCCCCTGGTATTCCCAGTTTCTTGTGTTTGGCTCCTGTCGCGATGATTAAAGCCGAGCATGTAATTATGCCTGATGCTAATTCGATATGGAAAAGATTATTTTCTTTTTTAATGCTTTTAACTGTTCCGTATTTCATTTCAGCACCGAATTTTTTAGCCTGCTCTTCCATTTTTTGGGAAAAATCATAACCTGTAATAGGTTCTGGATAACCAGGATAATTCTCCAATTTATCGATCACAATGGCTTGTCCACCTGAAGCCAGCTCTTCAATCACCAGAACTGAAAGATTCGCCCTGGAACCATATTGGGCTGCGCTTAAACCAGCTGCTCCGGCTCCAATGATGATCAAGTCTTTATCTGCTTTCATAATATCCTCCTGCTTAAAATAAAGTGATAAATGAGCTCTCATATGTAATTTTGAAAAATATTTATATTTTTCACACTATTTTTTTAAAATTACCGTATTATTGAGCTATGTTGACTAAGATAAAAAAAAAAGCCATTTCAAGCAAGTGTTATCTTTTTCAAAGCCTGTTTTTGATCGATTTTTAAAAATTTCCGTTTAGGGCTTATGCCCTAAAGTACTAAAAAGGCACAAGATTCCTCTCGATAATTAAATAAACCAAATAAAATTTACAAGGAGGAATCAAGTGCAACCTAATTA
>JAFGWI010000052.1 GCA_016937215.1 Spirochaetales bacterium
TAATTAGGTTGCACTTGATTCCTCCTTGTAAATTTTATTTGGTTTATTTAATTATCGAGAGGAATCTTGTGCCTTTTTAGTACTTTAAGGCATAAGCCCTAAACGGAAATTGCTAAAGTCGGGACTTTTGCAATTAGCTCTGCTATTATTACAATCCTTAACGCTAAAAATATGATTCCTGTTTAAGCTGAACAAATACACTCCATAAAATCTTCACAAAAGCTTTGAGATTTCGGCAATACTCTGATCCAGGCTCCTGGGCTCTAATAAGGGACAAGTTAAACAATAAAACTTCACAATTTCCTTTTTTATGATATAATAACACAGTGAGTCTAAACAAATTTTCGGAGGCAGGAAATGAAGAAAATAATTTTGATACTAATTTTACTGAGTTTTGCGACCCTTCTTTTTTCACAGGACACATTGGTTTGCGGAGATGTAAATGGTGATAGAAGGAGCGACATTCTCGATGCCCTTTTGATCGCCCAATATTACGTGGAAATGGATGTTAATATTATTACCCATGGGGCTGATGTAAACTGTAGCGGAGACATTGATATTATTGACGCCCTGCTTATTGCCAAAAAATATGTAGGATTGATTTTACTAGACTGTCGATGCCTGGGCTTGCCCTGCGCTGGAGTTCCCCAGGAACTCGACATCGATGAAACTGAGGACTACTCCTTTTATCTCCGAAACAGAAATGATTTTGATATCTTTTCAAATGAAATCAGCGCTGAAGCTGATAACAACATCATCGAAGTAAAATTTTTGATATTAAATGTTAAAACTAACCCGACACTCTATTTTTTAAATTCCAAACGCAATTTATATCATTATTATTTTACCACCGATGTTCTGGGAAATACCCAGTCTCTTACGGAATTTAACAATGTTACCTATTTTAATACCACTCGTGAAAATATCGCGGGAACCATTATTTTTTATGAAAATTACGAAGTGGACGGGGTAAAAACCGGAATATATTCTCTGGAATTCGTTCCCACCTTTCTGGTTCCCTATGAATATGTTGAACTGACTTATCAAATGATCAACTGTCAGGCGGCCTTTCTGGGGCCGGATAATTTTCGTTATCATCCTGTTGGCCCTGTACAGGAATTGGGTGTGAAAGATGAATTAGAAGCATATGAAAAAAGCGGTTTTAAAATACTCAAAACCGATGATCTTTATAAAGATATCAGCTTTACCACCTTGAATGAGGGCGAGGGGATTGGTCTTTTACGGGTTTATGGAGAAGACCCGCGGCCACTTACCGTGCGGGACATTGTTATTCTCGATACCATACCCAATGATATGACTCATGTTGGCGGCATTATCACGACATTGCCTCAGACGCCCCTTTCCCATATTAATTTAAAGGCAAAGCAGAACAATACACCTAATATTTATATTAAAAACGCTCTGGATAATCCGGATATTACCCAATACTTAAACGAATATGTTTATTTCAGGGCGACAATCAACGGCTTTGAATTACGGCAAGCCAGCCGTGAGGAGTTTTTGATTCATCTCGATAATATCAGGCCGAAAACAACCCAATATCCTCAACGAGATTTGTCTGTCCATGGAATCTCTTCCCTTGCAGATCTTGGTTTTGACGACAGTCATGCTTTTGGCGTTAAAGCTTCGAACCTGGCAGAGCTGCTTAAAATTTTGCCCGATGGCATGGTGCCCACTGGTTTCGCCCTTCCATTTTATTTCTACGACAGGTTCATGCAGGAGAATCAGTTTTATCAATATGCGACTGATATGATGGCAGAACCGGAATTTCAAAATGATCCTCAATACAGGGAAGATGCCTTAAAGCTCTTCCGCGACACGATCAAAAAAGCCCCGGTGCCGGCTGATTTGGCAGATCAGCTTGAAATCATGCAGAGCTCGTTTCCCGCAGGAACATCCTTAAGATGCCGCTCAAGCACGAATAATGAAGATCTGGAAGGTTTTAATGGCGCGGGCCTTTATGATTCCAAGACCCATCATCTTGATGAAGGCCATATTTCGAAAACCATTAAGCAGATATGGGCCAGTTTGTGGACCTTCAGGGCCTTTGAAGAAAGGGAGTTTTACAGGATCGATCACTTTAACGCTGCCATGGGAGTATTGGTGCACCCTAATTTTGAGGATGAAAAGGTAAACGGTGTGGCTGTAACCAAAAATCTTTACGACCCCTATATGTACGGCTATTATGTTAATGCCCAGCTGGGGGAAGACCTGGTAACCAACCCAGATGAACGCTCCATACCCGAAGCATTGATCATGATGAGGATTCCTCCCTTTAATATTTATGAGGTTCTTTATTTAAGCCGCTCCAATAAAATCCCCGAAGGTGATTATTTACTGAATACAAACTATGTCGACCAGATGATTAATGCCATGACAATCATCCATAATCATTTTGCCGGGCTCTATTTCCATTCGAATTTTATCAGCTGGGATTTTGCTATGGACCTGGAGTTCAAAGTGACTAAAGAGGGGCTGCTGGTCATTAAACAGGCAAGGCCCTGGGTAGATTAAAAAGGAGCCTGGCCCTGGAAGTTTCGGTTTCCAGGGCCGGCTTTGCTTGGTACTGGACAATATTGCCAGTTTTGCGGCTGAAACGTTTTGGCTGGTTTACAGTATTGCAATTCTCCAGATCTTAGGTAATCATTTTGTGGTTTAAACGTGTGCAACACACTCTTGATTGCAAAAGGAGTATTTTAATCCTGAATAAAATAAATTGCTTTGTCATTTTTTTATGCCTTATTCTGAAAACAGCTGGTTTCGGAGAGCAATGCGGTGACATTGATAATAACGGCTTTATTGATATTGTTGACGCTTTGGCCGCGGCCCGTATTTCCCAAGGCATTTATTCCAAGCTTTACTCCGATTGCCAGGCTGATATAGATAACAATGGTATAATTGAGATGAACGATGGAATTCTGATTGCCGATTTTTATATTGGTAATCTGCAAAAGCTCGAAACCTGCGGCTCATGCCTGAAAGATGCCATGAGTGCTGAAGAGGCTGGTACATTAATACTTGAGAAATGGGTGCCATTATTAATAATGAATATGGACAGTCGAAAAGGCCTTGTCATTCTTCAATACAAAGAACTTCTTTCCGAGGGATCCGTTATCGCGCTTCGGGATGAATCATTTTTAACTCAGGATATAATCCGTTTAACAAATCCAAGCTGGTTGTTTTTTGTTGATTTTGATCCCTATGCCCATTTTGGCCATGAGGTAAAAGTTATCATTTTAAGCAGCACAAATGGCCAAACACAGTTTCTTGATTCACGGTGGTGGCCTCAAATAAACGATAAAAATATTTTTAGCACTGTCAAAGAGCGTCAGGATCCGGACTCTATTATCTTCTCAACTGAAGCGAAAACTGACTAATCAACACAAACATCTTCTGTGATAAAAAAGTATCCTTTTGTCATTATTCTCTGTGATTTTTCAGTTTCCAATCTCTTTATTATCATAATTATTTCTCATAAAAATAGAAGACGATTGAATTGGAGGAATGAGGAGAATCTTCTTTTGTTTAATGGAAATTTGCTTAAAAACTATTTTTTATGATTATGTTCAAACGAAATTTTTTGCTTATTAAGCAACTCGGTCAAGCAGCTAAAAAAAGGTTGTGAAATCAGCAAAAAAATAGAGTGCCAAAAAATATATGAATGGAAGTTTTATTTTTTAATCAATATGTGAGGGAAAATATTAAAATTTCTTTTACTAGGTTTTGATAAAATAAATAGATTTATCCAGATAAAATAAAGATGTTGAGCTATATTGTATCTTTGTAAAAAGGATTCACGCGCATTTTTTAATTTTTAAATCTTCACCGTTTAACATCAATTAGCATTAATTTCAGCGTAGCTGAAATTGGTTTTTCTTAATATATATAAATAAAAAAAAGGAGATGTAAAATGAAAAGGACTCTATTTTTGATCTTTGTATCATCATTGATTTTACTAACTGGCACAAGCCAGGTATTCGCTGCTGACGCGTTATGCGGAGATGTTGATGCTAACGGGAGGGTTAATATCGTTGACGCCTTGCTTGCCGCTCAAATTTATGTTGGTTTTGATATTGAGTATGAAAAATGCTGGACAGATGTTGACGGTGATGACAAAATAACCATTTTGGACGCACTTTTTATTGCTCAGTATTATATTGGGCTTATAAAGGAATTCAAGGGGTGTCAAGACTGCGGATCACAGCCAACACCATCTATACCGGCTAAGGAAGCGGAAAGCATTTATTTGAACCGTGTTATTCCCCAGCTTGAACCTGTGATCGATAAAACCAAAGGGCTTGTTGTGCACAGGTATGCGGATTTTTTAACTATCGGTAGTATTCTTGAGATAGCTGAATTGCGGGATTCCGCAATAAGGACACTTGAATGCAAAAATCCCAGTTGGATATTTTTTGCCGATCTTGACCCTATAGCTCATTTCGGCCATCCTGTTCAAATAACACTGATGGATGGTGTTACCGGCGAAATCATGACTTTTAAAAGCGACTGGTGGCCCAAGGTAAATGGCCATGATATTTTCAGTACCTTAAGAGAACGCACCAATACTGCCACCCAAATCTATAAAGTGGATTCTATTTTAAAATTACTTGAGCCTGTTGGCAATTTGCTTGATTTCAAGCCCTTGCCATTTTCAAACCCCTGTAATGCCTGGGCTGTTTTGGTTTGCGGTTATAATGATTTACCCGATTCTTTTGATGAAGATACCAATGATATGTACGCGCTTTTAAAATCTCTTGGTATAACAGATGATCACATTTTTTATTTAAGCCCCCATGCAACACACGCTGGCGTAGACCGTCCCACAAGCATTTCCAATGTGCAGTGGGCCATCAATCAGGTTGCGGCGAGTGCGGACAGGTCGAGCAAAGTGCTTTTTTTCTATAGCTCCCATGGTGGAATTGATTCCTTAAGCTGCGCGCCCGACATAGCCGGCGGCGGTTCGGTTTCAGCCAACGATCTGGATAACTGGCTTGACGGAATCACTTGCAATGAAATGTCAATCATAATTGAAGCCTGTCATAGTGGGAGTTTGATAGGCCGATATGAAGATGGTACCTATAAGACGAATGAAGATAATCTAACGGGAGAAGGTGAAAAGAACCGCTGTATTTTTACTTCAGCTTCCACTGATACCAGTTCCTATCCTGATGTTGATAATGGTGTTGATCCAAATATAACTGACACTGGAAGTGAAACCATTCATGGCTATATAGAAGCTTTCTACATGGCAAGCGCTGATACAAACTCCAATGGCGAGGTGTCTTTTGGTGAAGCCTACACCTATGCCTGGAACATGGATTCCACCCGTCTGGCTGGACTCAATACACCTCAAATGACAAGTACTGGTTTGAATCCGAATAATGTTTATAATTATTGTCATCAGGGCTATTCTGATACTGCTACCATTACCAGTTTAAGCCCTGCTTCGCCAGCCACTATCCTTGTCAATCAACAAGTGACAATTAATTTTTCTTATTCAATCAGCGACCCCAGCGGCGCGAGGATTTTTATTCGTCCCATGACAGGTAATGGTACAACACCTGGCTACGCTGCTTCCGGCTCACCACTGTATACAGGAAATGGATCAAGCTCTGCGACATTCAGCATCACCTCGGGTAATAATGTTTCTATTGACAGATTACGAATTCAGGTTTATGACGCTGATCAAAGTACATTATATTTTGAAGATTATCGAAATGTTAACTACACTGTTGTCGCGGCCAGAGTAACGATTACCTCACTATCACCAGCTTCTCCTGCAACGATTCATCTGAATCAGGATGTAAACATTAATTTCAGCTATGGAATAGGACCAAGCTCCGGCGCCCGCATTTTTATTCGGCCCATGACCGGTGGTTCACTGACTCCCGGTTATGCAGCCTCCGGTTCTGCCTTGTTTACCGGCATTGGTACAGGGACATCATTTTTCAGAATAACCGCAGGTAATAATTTACATATTGACCAGCTGAGGATACAGGTCCTGGATCCTGATACTAACGCTGTGCTTTTACAGTCCTTTGTTAATGTTGACTATACTGTTAGAAATACAAATACAGCTAATATAACACTCCTTTCTCCATCATCACCTGCCACCATTTCGTTGAACCAGGATGTGAACATCAGCTTCAATTACACAATCGATAATACCGATGGCGCCCGCATTTTTATTCGGCCCATGACCGGTGGTTCACTGACACCTGCTTACGCGGCCTCTGGTTCAGCCCTTTTTAGCGGCAGTGGCACGGCAACTGCTTTTTTCAGGATAACCTCGGGGAATAATGTTCATATTGACCAGCTGAGGATCCAGATTTTGGACGCGACAACAAATGAAGTTCTGCACCAAAGTTTTGTTAATGTTGACTATACTGTCAGGAATACCAATACAGCCCGTATAACTAACCTTTCTCCAGCATCACCTGCCACCATGGCTCTGGATCAGGATGTAAATATTAACTTCAGTTACACAATCGATAATACCGATGGCGCCCGTATTTTTATTCGGCCCATGACCGGTAGTTCACTGACACCTGCTTACGCGGCCTCTGGTTCAGCCCTTTTTAGCGGTAGTGGCACGGCAACTGCTTTTTTCAGAATAACCTCGGGGAATAATGTTCATATTGACCAGCTACGGATACAGATAGTTGATGCAGTGAGTAATGAGATTTTATCTCAAAGTTATTTAAGTGTAGATTATCTGGTTAATCCTGTCATCATCAATTAAATCAATTTGTCAAATCTACTGGGCATATCTTGTTGGATTATGCCCGGTTTTTTTGCATAAAAAAATTGTGTTTCGAATTTTCCGGAATGAATTTTAAATTGGTATTTTTTGAAATAATGATTCCAAGTTTCTGTAACAAGTTTTTATTTTTTTATATTATAGAGAAATATAAAAGGTAATTCCCGAATTTAAGCCCTAAAAAACTATAGTAACTGATAATTTATAACCAACATAAATAATAAAAAAAGATAGTTTTTAGAGCTGCCCTTAAATTTAATCATCAAAAAAGATGGTTTTCAGAAGAGCCGTCAAGTTTATGTTAGGTCTCCTTTGCAACAGATGCCTGTTTTGTTATAAGCATCTGCTCACAGGGTACTGATTCATCGGGCATTGCGGTGGAAACCAGATTATTCAGCCACTTACCTGTTCCAAAACGAATGTAGGCGACAATCATTTTTACAATTTCTTCAATTGCTATAAAAGCAATTATATAATTAATCGGCATATTGAAAACAAAGGCTGTTACAAGGGCAATGGGTACTCCGATTAACCAAACACCCCCTGCGTCGACGAACATGCTGAACAAGGTGTCACCTCCTGCCCTTAGTATGCCCATATGAAAGACCACATTCGATGCTTTTGCCCACATCACAAGGGAAGTGACCAATAATATTCCCTTAAGATAATTTTTACTAATTTCTTCAAAGTTGTAAAATTCAGCCAAACTCCCTCTTATAGCAAACAAGATGATGGAAATTACAAAAGACATTAAAACAGCAATCAGCAGAAAATTCTTCGCGTAACCCCGGGCTTTTTCTTCCTCCTTGGCTCCAATACGATTGCCCACCATGATCGCGCAGACCGCGGCCAGGCCTGTAAAAAAAATCAGACACATGCGTTCTATGGTTCCTGCCGATTGATAGGCTGCCATGGATTCTTTAACATGATTTTCCAGATATCCGAAAATACGAGTGTACATTGAAAAACCAATGGCCCAAAAAAGGCTTTGACCAAGCAGGGGAAGTGCTTTTTTTAAATATTTGACCATAATGCTTTTTGTAATACTCAAAAAATGGGAAAGGCCGATCGCAGCTGGTGTTTTTTTTATGTAAACAAAGGAAATGATCATGGTAAACTCAACCAAGCGGGCAATCAAGGTGGCGATTCCGGCACCGCGAATACCAAGCGCGGGGAAGCCGAAATTGCCAAAGATAAGTACATAATTCAAGCCTGTATTGAGAACAAGGCCCGTAATGCTTGCCACCATCGGGAACATCACGATCTCTGTGCTGCGTAATACGGTCGCGTAATTATAAGCCACAGCCAAAAGAAAAAAGGTCGGTGTCAGTATTTGTAGATAGGGAATTCCCGCGTTAATTACTTCCTGATCTCTTGTAAACAGGGCCATTAATTCATTGGGAATTAAAATTGACAACAGCATAAAAACAAAGGATACCCCAAAGGTGAGAAGAAGGCTGAAACCTGTGATCGTTTTTATTTTTTTTATTTCTTTGGCTCCCCAGTACTGTGCGTTAAAAATTCCCGACGCGCTGGCGAGTCCAAAAGAGAGCATTATGTAGATAAAAAAAATACTGTTATTTACAATGCCTACTGCTGCTACTGCTGTTTCGGCAATTCCCTCCAATCTGCCGATCATTAAATTGTCTATAAAATTCAAGGTCGCGGAAAGCAGATTTTGTAACAGTATTGGTATTAATAGAGTAAATAATCGAGGGAAAAATAGCTTATCTTTGTAAAATAATGCCATAAGTGCTCCATAGGTCCTAAAAATGTGGTAGCAGAACTCCTTCTGAAACCCATTGTATATATTTTAATTGATTATTTTTGGGATTTCCACATTGTTTATAAATAACTTTAATAAAAAAATGGCGGCAGTTGTGATATGCTTTGAAAGTTTTTTTGAGTTTTCACTAAGATGTGAGCAGAGGCTTAAAAAAAGCCATCATGTAAACAGTAGCATGGCAAAAATAATGATCAGCACCACCAGTACCGGAAGACTCAGGTAATAAAACCAGGGAGGGAAGATAGCCTTTGCTCTTTGTTTGTTTATTTTTGTTTTTTTTTCCTGGGGTTTTTTCTCAATACCCAGGGCATATCCGCAGGAGGGACAACCAAAGCGGAATTGACTATTTTCTCCTACAAAATGACAAACAGGACAGCGGACAGCATTAAAGAATTTACCGCATTTGGGGCAGCGTGTTTCTTTATATCCGACTTTTGTCCCACATGCGTCACATAAAAATTGGGATTCTATTTTTCTTGCACTCATTTCCTAGGATCCTTATGATTTATCAAGTTGTTGCAGTATAGCAAAGTCCCTGGGTTTTGGCCAGTGCTGAGTCCATGTGCTGTCTGTTGTTTAGAAACAGGGTTTGCCGGCAATTTAGTTTTTTATGCCTTCCTGAAACCCGTGATAAAAAATAGGCAAGTCTCAAAAAGCAAGAAAATGTGTTTTGAGACTTGCCCTGGTATTGATGTAAAGAAGAGGAATCTTCAAAATACCAGAGTCCGTATTTTTAGGAACAAATGAACTATAAAAACCGGACCCTGATATTGTTTAGTAGAAAACGACGCCCCTATCTAGTGTGTCAAAACAGGTTATAAGGACAGTGAATAGGAAAAAGCGATTCGGTCAAAATAAACAAAACCTGCTTCAAATTCCCTATACTCGAAATATCTGTTTCCTGCGGTGGCATTGGTGAATTTCCGGTCATATTTGAACTGGGGAAGCACCGCGAGGCTCATGTTCTCAGTAAGGGCGAAATTAAAAAGCGGACCAAAACGCATGGCCATAAAGGCGGAATTCCAGTCAGCTAAGGATGATTTGGAACGCTCAACATTGTCCGTGTCAATATACTGGCTTGTTTCCACCAGGAAGCCTGCTGTATTCAGAACAATTGGCATTTGATAACCAAGGAAATAGCTCCCTTTAAACCAAAAGCCGTTAAAATTCATACCGCTGTCAGCCTCCCAAACCCAGGCTTCATTGGGGCCCGCGTTGGTAAAAGCCTTGTAAATTACTTTTCCTTCGGCCAGGACAACAACATGGTTCCAGTCACCTGGAACAAGAGCTGCCAAATCGAATTGAAAAACACCAGAGGCGAATATTTCATAAACAAGACCACTGAAGGGTTCTTCCTGAGCTGATTCATTATTCACGCCAGGCAGGTTTTTACCCAAACCATTGAATCCAATGGCCCAGCCAGTGCCGCCTTTGAGTCCCAAAGTGAAATTAAGAAAGGCGATGGGTGTGAGAGTGGTGGCTGCCAAAGCATTAATAGACACAGGAGAAAGCTCTCCGCTAAATTTGACAGCCAGATTATTGCCGGACATAAGAGCACCGTCACCCACAAGAAAGGGAAATTTCATGACATAATTGAGGGCAACCTTTGCCTCAGCACCTCCCCAGCTGCTGCCGACTGGCCTGCCGGGATCAAGTAAGGGAACAGATGGGGACAAATCCAGAACCTCGTAGGTGGGAGGCGCGAATCCTCCCTCAGCATTATAACCGCCCTGGCTTCCCAGGTAATAGGCACCCATAACATCCAAAGATAATTTGGTTGTTACCGCATCTTCAGCAAATGAAAAAACTTGAATTATAAGTAAAATTAAAATGATAGATTTCCTGATCATAGAATAACTCCTGATTCCTTTTAATATTTCTCATAGTTTAATCCATTTAAATAAAAAAAAGCAAATAAAAAGACCTTTCTTTAGCCATTTTTGCATTAGGGATAGTCTTCTTCAAGGAGCCAATAAGTGTTTAATAATATAAAACCACAATCCCCTGGTCCTGAAGCTCTTTGATTGCTGCCATGCTTGTCAGGGGATTGCCCACTAAACTGACAAATTTTAAATTGGGTAATTTCAGTAAAGGGCTGATATCTTCAATTTGGTTATCATCGAGATAGAGGTTTTCCAAGGACTCAAGCTTGATTAAATCTTCAATTTCTTCAATCGCGTTATGGGACAAGTCCAGGTCTTCAAGTTGATGTAAATGACCAATCTCGTATATATTTTCTATGCTGTTATAGGACAGGTCCAGACTTCGGACATTGGTGCAATATTGGAGACCATCAAGGTCGCTGATATTCAGTTCGCTTAATATCAATTCTCTATCAATTTGTGCCAGATCAACGGGTTCCAGCCTATGATTTCTGTTTCCAAGAAAGATGGAGGTGATGATCGAAATCAGATCTTCATCAAAATCATCTTCATCAAGTTCTTCCTCTGTAAAAAAATCATAGTTATCCTGTTCAAATTCGTAACTTTCCTGATGGGTGTATTCAACAGGGCGTTGTTTTACTATGGATAATTTTATGGAAAGCATGTGGTCATAAAACGCCAATCCTTCATAGGTGTTATTGTTTTGTGAAGCTTCAAGTGCTAGCAGGTGAGTTTGCAGTGAATCGGGATGATAAATTTTTATAAGCTTGTAAAAAATTCGTTTGGGATTACTTTCATTAATAGTTGGATATAATTGTGAAAAAATTTGGGATAGAGATCCAAAGTCTTTGGACTTGTAAAACTGAATCAATTTTTGGGAGGCTTTGATAAGGAAATCCTTGTTTAGCCTTTTTTTTATTTCACTTAGTTTTGTTTCCACAGGCTCTCCTGATAAATATGGATTTTTATGGATAGCTTAATAGGCAGCTCCAAAAAAATATGATAACGGAATTCTATAGCTTGAATTAGAGGAGTAGAAAATCTATCTTTTAGCAATAGACAATTATAATTGATTTCTTTGAATTATTAAAGCCAAATAACATATAAAGTCAAGCTGAGCTGGGAAAAAAAATGGCTTTTAAAGCTGCCTTTTTAATCAAGTACCTATATTCAAATAAAATACCTTATTAAAAAGCCTCTATCTTTTTTTTTCTGTTCTCGCGAGATCAAACTTCTTTACTGGGCAGGCTCAGGATAAAAGAGCTGCCTTTGTGTTCGCTGCTTTCCAGATGAAGCTTGCCCTGGTGAAGCAGGACAATCTGCCGGGTGATTGATAGCCCCAGGCCGCTTCCCGGTGTTTTACGGGCGTATTCTCCCCTGTAAAGTCGGTGAAAAATTTTTTCCTGTTCCTCGGGCGGGATAAAGGAGCCGGAGTTATAAACTGTTATTTGGGTGTTATGATCAAGCTCGCTGAAGCTAAGCCGAATGCTTCCTTGCTCCGGGGTGTGGCGGAAGGCATTAGCCAGAAGGTTGGACAGGGCCCTTAAAAGCAGGTCTTCATCGGCATAAATATAATCGCTATGAATTTCTTCATTAAACAGAATGAATTTCTCGTCAATTAAATGCTGAAAGCGGTGTTTCAAGCTTTGGGCAATGCTGCGGGTGCTAATGATTTCCCGGTTTAGCCGGATTTCCGGTTGTTCCAGCCTCATGAGGATTTCCAGGTCCTTGACCAGCTTTTCCATGCGCTTCAGTTCCACCAGATTACGAAGAATGCGTTCCTGGCTCATCTCGAGAACGCCGTCAGCCATGGCTTCCAGCTGGGCTTCAAGAGAAGCAATAGGTGTGCGAAGGTCATGGGTAATGTCATGGGCCCATTGGTCTCGCATGGCCTTTTCATTTTTCAGCTGAACATTTAAGCGCTTGGCTGATGAAGCAATCAAAGCCCATTCCCGGGGGCCGCTTTCTTCAATCGGAAAACCATGATCCCCTGAGGCCATTCTGTCCAGGGCTTGGGCTAGTTGGACAGCCGGCCGCGAGAGGCTGCGTGAAAAAATGAAGGCAATAGCCAATGCCAGAATAATTGATAAAACACTATTGATGATAAGTGAAGCAACCATGGCTTCAAGGAATTTCCGGTTGGCCAGGTCATCGGCAAAGCGGGGCGGGGCCAGAAAGTAATAGCCTAAAAGCTGGTTTTCGTAAACAAGCCTGGTGTAATCCGGGGTGTTTTCTGCTAGAAAACGCAGTACCATGCCTTTTCCATGATTGCTGTAAATGATGTTTTGGTCAGTATCAAGCACCAGAAAAAGATTTTCCATAAGCGGGGCAACCTCGCTTTCCGGTTCCCGGCCCTGGAGATATTCCAGGGCATAATCATGGGCCTGGGTTTCTTTTTCCCTTTTCCAGGCGTTCAGGGCCAGGGCATAACCTCCCCAAAGCAGAAAGCCCATGGTTATAAGCAATACCAGGAAACCGGCCAGAAAATAAATGAGGCTTTGGCTGAAAAGGCTTTTCATAGGGGCTCTCCTTTGAATCTGTACCCAAAACCCCTGACAGTTTCAATCCAGTCGGGGTATTCCAGCTTAAGGCGGATGTTCTTGATGTGGGTGTCGATAGTGCGGTCCGAGGCATCGCTGAGGTATTCCAGGGAATTGGTGAGAAGCTGGGCGCGGGAGATAACGCGGCTATGATTTTCGATCAGGTATGTCAGGATTTTCCATTCAGCGGCAGTTAAACGAATTTCCATTTTATTGCTGATAATGCGGTGTGCCGCCATATCCAGCTGAATCGAATGGTTTTGAAGTTTCCAGTTCCGGGTCACTTTCACTTCGGTGTTTTCAGATGCGCTTCGTCGGAGGATGGCTTTGACCCGGAGCATCAGCTCCTTAGGCGAAAAGGGTTTTACCACATAATCGTCGCCGCCTAGTTCAAAGCCGGTAATGCGGTCAGATTCATCGGCTTTGGCAGTGAGAAAAAGAATGGGCACCAAGGAAATCTTCCGGATTTCCTTGGCCAGAAAAAATCCATCGCCGTCAGGGAGCATAACATCCAGAATGATTAAATCAAGATCCTTGCTTTTTATGGTGGCGAGCAGGTTTTTGGCTTCAGCCAGTTCGGTAACCTGGTGATCGTCAAGTTTCAGATAGGAAACCACAGCTTCCCGGAGATTATCATTATCCTCACAGATTAAAAGTTTGGCCATTTTTTGCCCCTTTCATGATGGATTGTTTCTGACGCGTTAGGGATTGAAGCTATGGTTCGTCATTTTTTCAAAAATGATGAACCAAAGCGTTTTCAGCCTGTAATTTTCAGGCTGAAAACCTTCGAAGGCGAAGCCGAAGTAGCTAAAAGCCCGGCCTGAAAACCCCCTGGGGTTACTCAGGTAACGCCTAAAAACACAAAAAATTAATTTCCCTGTTACTATTATGATTCCACAAGATGGAGAAAGCTTCAAGGCTTTGTGAAGATTCAGTGAAGACTATCAAGCCGCGCGAAGCGATATCCGGAGTCTATAAGCCTCTGGATTGTTAACTCCATCGCCGGGAGAAAGCCCTGGCTGTTCCGTTCCAGCCCCTTGTGAAGAAAGATTATGTCGCCCGGCCTTACCTTGGCAAGGATTTTTTCATACATTTTTGTGGTTTATGACTGTTGTTGTTTTTTTTTATCATAAAAAAAATGAAATTGTGAAGAATGTTTAAAATATTTCCTAACCTGTCTTTACAGTACCTTAAAGTCCAATTATAATTGGCGATCGAAAAAAAGGAGGATCATATGGGTCATGGACCAGCAACTGATTGGGGTGAAGACAAGGCGATTGCCTATAAAACCAGAATAGGTTTGATACTTGTCTCGATTTATGGGCTTGTTTATTTGGGTTTTATTATTATCAACACTGTTTTTCCCCGGCTTATGGGTTTACGCATTCTGTTTGGAGTCAATTTAGCTGTTGTCTATGGTTTTAGTCTGATTATTCTGGCTATTGTCATGGGCATTATCTATAACGGGCTTTGTACAAAAAAGGAAGATTTATTAAACAAAAGGGGAGGTAAAAAATGATTTATGAACCTTCCCTCATGGCGGTAATCTTTTTTGTTACCATTGTTTTAGGGGTTCTGGGAATTTCCTGGTATTTTGCCGGTAAAACCAGGAGCAGCCAGAGCTATTTTGCTGCTGGCGGGACCATCCATTGGGGTATTAATGGTATTGCCTTTGCCGGTGATTATCTTTCTGCTGCCTCTTTTCTGGGCATCTGCGGTATGATTGCCACAGCCGGGTATGACGGCTTTTTGTATTCCATAGGCTATCTGGCTGGCTGGGTTGTTGCCCTTTTTGTGGTAGCCGAACCCATGAAACGCCTTGGCAAATATACCTTTACCGATGCTCTTGACGCTAAATTCAATTCCAAAGGGATTCAGCTCATGGCGGCCATCAGCACCCTGGTCGTTTCCCTTTGTTATCTGATTCCACAGATGGTAGGGGCCGGTGTCTTGATTAAGCCCCTTTTGGGAATTGACCGCGTTTGGGGTATCATTGGAGTAGGGGCAATCGTCATCATCATTGTTGCCACAGCTGGTATGAAATCCACGACCTATGTTCAATTCATCAAAGGCGGATTGCTCATTGTATTTTCCCTTATTCTTAGCGGGTTGATCCTTTTCAGGGGTTTCAGCACTGATCCTGGCGAGGATTATCATAAATATCAGTCCCGATTGGTAAGTGAAACTGCCTCTGGCCTGGTTATTGAAAATCCCCAAAATGGCGAGACCATTATCAAGACCATAAAGGCCGGTGACCTCAGCTTTGTGAAAACCCTCTCTTCCCAAGGCAGCATCTGGTGGGTGGTCAATTCCCAAAAAGGCCAGCTGATTCTAGACGAAGCCCTGTCTTTGGAAAAAACCAATGACGGTAAAGTCCTTTATAACGGCGCGCCCATGGAAGACAGGAAATTTTATAACGTGGGCCATCTTAACGAGATCATCATGGACAAAAAAGCGGTTCAGGCAACCGGTCCTCTGGATATTTTCTCCTTTTTCCGGATTCTCATCGATTCCAGCATCACTCGTTTTGTTGACAAGAGCTTTACCACCGATGATGCCAAGGTTACAGTCTGGTACCCTGTGGTGACAGCTGGTGAAGAACTCATGCGGCCTGGAATCAAGTTCAAGGTGGACAAGGGGTCTGACTTCTGGTCCAAATTGAATTTTATCTCCCTGATGATGGCCCTTTTCTTTGGAACAGCGGCTTTGCCACATGTTTTGATTCGCTATTACACTGTTCCAAGCCCCAAGGATGCCCGAAAATCGACTATTGTGGCCATTGGTGCAATTGGATTGTTTTATGTGCTTACGCTATTTATGGGCCTTGGGGCAGCGGCATCGGGCGTGCTCGATGTTGAATCCAGCAACATGGCCGCGCCGCTTTTGGCACGATCCTTTGGTGTGGTGCTCTTTTCGCTGGTATCGGCAGTTGCCTTTGCAACCATACTGGGTACGGTATCAGGATTGATTGTCGCGGCATCGGGCGCGGTTGCCCATGACCTTATGGACCGCTACATGGGCATTAAGCTCACAGACGATCAAAAGGTTATGGCAGGAAAAATCGCGGCCATTATTGTTGGTCTTATTGCCATTGTGCTGGGCATTCTTTTTATGGGAATGAATGTGTCCTTTTTGGTAGGTCTGGCCTTTGCCGTAGCCGCTTCTGCCAATTTGCCGGCTATCATGATGCTGCTTTTCTGGAAAAGAACAACTGCCAGGGGAATCGCGGCGTCTATTGGCGTGGGTATTATTTCGTCATTAACCATTATTTTACTCTCGCCTTCAATGTTTGAACGCTACGGAATGGCGGGAATGGCGCCCATACCACTGGATAATCCCGGTGTTATTTCCATTCCTTTAAGCTTTATCACCTTGGTGCTTGTCTCTTTGATGACACCAAAAAAACTTGAGGTAAAAAAATAATAATTCAAGACCAATTGCCTTTGGTTTCTAATTTAAACAATACAACCCCGGAGCATGTTCAGTGCTTCGGGGTTTTTTTTCGCTTCGGGCTTCGTTCCTCCTCGCTTACGGAGAGTTTTTTTTGTTTTTGATTTTCTGGGTGGATCCCGGGCAAAGTTAAAACCAGGCAAAAAGTATTGTCAATATTTTCGGGTAACCTGTTTTTAACCGGGCCCGGGTCGGGCTTTTCCGCAGCTACGCTTTGCTTCGAACAAAGGGCTTGCCGAAAAATGGCAAGCCCTTTGTTGGCCCCGATTTTTTGAAAAAAATCAGGGCCCTGCTCCAATCCCTTCCACAGATGATGGCCCAGCAATAATTTTTCATAACAATGGTCAGAAAGTTTTTTTTCCGGCTTGGCCATTTGCCTGGTTCTTTGTATAATCCGGAAATATGAAAAATCTTGTAATCAAGGGTGCCCGAGAGCACAATTTAAAAAATATTAGTCTGGAACTGCCCAGGAACAAGCTGGTGGTGGTCTCCGGTTTGAGCGGGTCGGGGAAGTCCTCCCTGGCTTTTGACACGATTTTTGCCGAGGGACAGAGGCGCTATGTTGAGTCATTGTCCTCCTACGCGCGGCAGTTTTTGGGGCGCCTGGACAAGCCAGATGTGGATTATATTGAGGGCCTTTCTCCGGCCATATCCATTGAGCAGAAAACCACTCACAAAAATCCCCGGTCAACGGTCGGTACCATAACCGAGATATACGATTACCTTCGGCTATTGTTCGCCCGCATCGGTGTGCCTCATTGCCCTGATTGCGGACGGGAGATCCAGGAACAGCCGGTAGACAGCATCATTGAAGCCATCATGTCGCTGCCATCAGGAACAAAGGCCGATATCCTCGCGCCGGTGATTCGCGGCAGAAAGGGTGAGCACCAGAAGATTTTCACCGATGCCAAGAGTTCGGGTTTTACCCGGGTAAGGGTCAATGGTGAGTATCATACTCTTGATGAAGAAATCGTTCTGGACAAACGTAAAAAGCATTCCATCGAAATTGTGGTGCATCGTCTTAAAATTGAGCCGGAAAAGCGGCGGGAAGTTGCCGATAGTGTGGAAACCGCACTTGAGGTGGGCCACGGAAAGGTGGTGCTGGTGGTCCATGAAAAAACCGGCGACCGTGAGGAGTTTTTCTCCCAGATTTCCGCTTGTCCTGATTGTAATATCAGTATTCCCGAATTGCAGCCGCGGCTTTTTTCCTTTAATAATCCCTACGGCGCGTGTGAAGAATGCTCAGGTTTGGGAATTACCATGGAATTTGATCCCCAAAAGGTCATCCCTGATCTCAGTTTATCCTTTAACCAACAGGGTATTGCTCCTTATAACCCCGCGGCCAATTGGTACCGTTCCTCCATCCAGGGCTTTGCCGATCATTTTGGTTTTACCCTGGATACCCCCTTGGGTGAGCTTCCTGATCATGTGATGCGTGCATTGCTTTATGGCACTGAAGAGGCCATTGATGTGACCTATGTGAATAAAAAGCAAACCGGCCGTTTTGAGTTTTCATCAAAATTCAAGGGGATTTTGAACGAGCTCAAACGCCGCTACCTGGAGTCCGCTTCAGACGAAGTCAAGGAATGGATGGAAAACTACATGAGCCAGAAGGTGTGTCACAGCTGCGAAGGCAAGCGGCTAAAACGTGAAAGTCTGGCAGTACGGGTTTCCTCTAAAAACATCTATGAACTTTCCATAATGACCATAGAAGAGGCCACGAATTTTTTCAAAACCATGAATATCAACGAGACCCAACGCACCATTGCCAAACAGATACTCAAGGAAATCGAGGCACGTCTGTCCTTTATGGTTAGCGTGGGGCTTAATTATCTGACCCTCGAACGTCGGGCAGCAACATTAAGCGGCGGAGAGGCCCAGCGCATACGGCTGGCCACTCAGATAGGTTCGCAGCTGGTCGGTGTTCTCTATATTCTCGATGAGCCTACCATTGGTCTGCACCAGCGGGATAACGATCGCTTGCTGGAAACCCTGATTCATCTACGTGATCTGGGCAATACCCTGATTGTGGTGGAGCACGATGAACAGACCCTGCGCATGGCTGACTATATTGTTGACCTTGGTCCTGGAGCCGGTGTGCATGGCGGCTATGTGGTGGCCCAAGGCACCTGTGAAGAGGTAATGAAAAACGGCAAGTCTTTGACCGGCCGCTATCTTGCAGGAACATTGACCATCGATCAGAGGGAAGAGAGGCGAAAGGGCAATGGCAAAAGCCTGGTGGTCAAAGGCGCCCGTGAGCATAATCTGAAAAATATTGATGTGTCCTTTCCTTTGGGCACCTTATCGGTGATTACCGGTGTGTCGGGCTCAGGGAAATCCACCTTGCTTACCGATATTTTGTATCCAGCCTGCATGAACAGTCTGGGGCGAAGTCGATTGCTTACCGGTGAGCATGAGGAGATACTGGGTCTTGAAGAAATCGACTCGATTATCAATATTGACCAGAGCCCCATAGGCCGGACCCCAAGGTCGAATCCGGCCACCTATGTGGGGCTTTTTACCCCGATTCGCGATCTCTTTGCCAGCTTGCCTGAATCCAAGGCCAAGGGCTATAAATCGGGGCGCTTTTCCTTTAATGTCAAAGGCGGAAGATGCGAAAACTGCCAGGGTGCCGGGACCATAAAAATCGAAATGCATTTTTTGCCCGATGTGTATATCACTTGCGACGTTTGCAAGGGAAAGCGCTATAATCATGAAACCCTGGAAATCCGTTATAAAGGAAAGAATATCTATGAAATCCTCAACATGACCATCGAAGACGGTGCCAAATTTTTCGATAAAATACCCCAGATAAGCCGACGTCTGGAAACCTTGAATTCCGTGGGTATGGGTTATATCAAGCTGGGGCAATCGGCCATTACCCTTTCCGGCGGCGAAGCCCAGAGAATCAAACTGGCTTTTGAGCTTTCCAAACGAAATACCGGAAAGACCCTCTATCTGCTCGATGAACCCACCACAGGGCTGCATTTTGCTGATGTAAAAAAACTACTGGAGGTGTTGCAGCGTCTGGTGGATGGCGGAAACACAGTGATCTTGATCGAGCATAACCTTGATGTGATTAAGCAGGCTGATTATATTGTTGATCTCGGCCCGGAAGGCGGTGACAAAGGCGGAGAGCTGGTGGCTGCCGGGACCCCTGAAGAGGTGGTAGCCTGCAAAAAATCCTATACTGGAAAATATTTGAAGGATGTTCTTGAAAAATAAACTGTTTATCTTCTTTATCTTCATTATAGGATTGTCTCTATACCCACAGGATGGGGAACCATCGGTTCCTGACAACACTGCTCCGCTTGCCGTGCAAGCGGTTGAGGATGAAACGAACCTGTCTGGGAATGAAGGGGAAAACACAAAGGAACTTGATCCGGATAAGCTGCCGGAAGAGGAAAAATCCCTTTTTGAGCGCACTTTGGCTCTGGATATTGATACAGCTGATTATTATCAGCTCATCGATTGGTGCCAAGACCTGGGTTTAGAGGAATCAGGAGATGTTAATCAGCTTCGAGCCCGGCTCAAAGAGCATTTTAAAGTACAGGAAGATAAGGAAGCCGGAGAAAAAAAGGATACATCCTCCAAGAAAATTGTAATCAAATCTGCTGACCAGCTGGAATATTTTACCATGTCCGGGGTGGATGAAAAATATATCCTCCTGGAAGGCCGGGTAATACTTGAAATAGATGAGAGCGATGAAGGAAAAAAGAAGGGTAATACCTATATTATCAAAGCCAATCGGCTTATCTTGAACCAGGAGCTTAAAACCTTAACAGCCGAGAATGATATTGAGTTTACCAGAATATCCAATAGTGATTCCCAGAAAGAACCTGAAGTTTTAAAGGGCGAAAGTTTTAGCTATAATCTGGATACATCGGTTGGCATTTTTTATTATAGCCGTGGGTCATCGAAGCAGGAAATCGAAAAAGAACATGAAGAGACCTTTGTTTATTATGGCGACCGGATTTCTCGGCTTGAAAACGATGTGGTGATTCTCGATCAAGGTAGAATATCATCGGAAATCAGTATCGATGATCCTAATTGGCAGATCAAGGCATCAAAAATCTGGGTGCTCACACCCGATGAATGGGCGGTTCAGGACGCGGTTCTTTATTTGGGTCGTATTCCTTTGCTTTATTTACCTTTTTTCTTTTATCCTGGCGATGAAATGTTTTTTAACCCTGTATTCGGATACCGAAACCGAGAGGGGGAATTTCTCAATACAACGACCTATCTCATGGGGGAGAAGAAAAAAAGCGGTAACAGTTTTTCTGTCTTTCGTATTTCCCAGGATTCCCAGGAGGGCTACCAGAAAGTCATTGACGGGCTTTTTTTGAAAAAAGTCAAATCAGCGACACCTTCTCCAGAATATCCCAAGGACTGGGTATTCAAGGTGATGGTCGACTTCTATTCCAGACTGGGAGCTTTTTCAGGAGTCAAACTGGATCTGGATAAATTTCATTTAACCGGTGGTTTGGGAGTAAGCCGGTCGCTTTTTCCCATGGGCAGTTCCTATACTCCTTTTTATACGGAAAATAACGAGACTCGTACCTACTGGAATTATAGCATTATCGGTGATCTGCCGTTGCCTTTTCGATTCGGCCTGGAAACCGATTTTTATTCTAATATTGGTCCACTAACGTTGAATGGAAAATTGGCCTATTTTTCTGATCCCTATTTTCCTTCTGACTTTTATAAGCGACAGGAAAATAAAGAGATAACCGAATATTTTTCTTCCGACACTGAGCTTAACACTGACGCTGAAGTTCTTGCTGCAGAGAATCAAAACAATACTGATACTGATACGCTTGATTCTAATATCAGGTCGAATCTTTCATGGCAGCTTTTAAGCAGTTTGAATCTTGGTTCTTTAATAACATTACCGGCTTTTATTAAAACCCTGAATTTGACAAATTTAAATATTGAACTGAACTGGATATCCAAAAATGATGAAATCGTCAGTAATACCTATTTGGCAAACGCTAATCCAGCGAGGACTTTTTTTGCTCCAACGAATTTGAGCTTCCCAAAAGCCTTTATGACTTTCGGAGGTACCCTTTTTAATTATACATTCGGTCAAAACAAAGAAAAAGCCGCGGATAACTCTGGTGATCCAATAAGTTTTGGTGGAAAGGGGTTGATTCCACCGGAAAATGGCCAGGCACCTGTTGTTCAGAATGATAAAGATGCTTCGGAAACCACTTCGATCAGTCCGCCCAAATTCATACTGCCTGAATTAAAAAGCGATCAAAGCACAGTAAAGCAAGGTGTTTTTAACTCAGAGCTTTCTTTAACCTACACGGGTTCAAGTAAATTGGATATAAACCATCCTTTCAAAAATACCGAAGAGCTTGAACGGGAGGATGTGTCCTTTGATATAGAGTATTCACGATTGGATACCTCCATTCCGCTCGATTTGAGTTTGAGCATCCAGTTGTTGAAATTCACTGGCCTTGATTATATTATCAGCTTCGGTAATAACCTGAAGCTGGATAATCAGTATGTTACGCGTTTTAATAAATCACCCAATTATTCCGAGGCAGATTGGAATGCCGGCGTGCAAGCTGATAGCTATTTGAATAGCATAAGAATCAGTGATAATATCAATCTGACTCTAAAACCCTTGCTTTTTTTCACTCCATGGAAATCCAGCAAACTTGTTTATTTACTGAATGTCGGACTCTATGACAATTCCTTTTTAAGGATCGCAGCCGATAATTATGTTCACCAGGAAAAATTCTTTCAGTGGGAAGAAGAGTATGTAACAAAACACAGCTTGAGTACGAACCTGGACTATATTTTAGCTCCTTTTAGTATAAAATGGACTCAGGATTACATCATTCCTCCCAGGAAAATCGAGATTGATCAAGGGCTTTCCTCAGCTTTGACATGGGGCCCTTCAACGACTACATTAGGAATAGGATATATAGATAGCAGCGAACCCTACGATTTTGATTTCCTCAATGTTCAGCCGCTTACAATATCAGAAAAACTTATTTTTTCCCCTTTTATTGATCTGACCACATCGCTTGATTATGATTTTAACAAATCGGAATGGACAGAATCAAAATCCACAATCAAGTTTTTAGCCACAGAAAAGGATGGGTATATTTTCACACAAGAGCTGACAGCGGATCTGAAAACACCTGAAATTACCCTATGGGATTCCACGGTCAAGTATATGGGGCTTTCTTTGGTTCTTAATTTTAAAAAGTCCTTTGGCTCTGTGTTTGATTTTAATGACGAGAAATGGCTTTTAGATACAACAAGTCCTGAAACCTTGAGGCTTCAAAAAATTACGCTGAAATATCGTTGGACCCCAAAATCCTTTTATTTTTGGAAAAACAGAATAAGCTTTGAACCCACAATCGATACAAATTGGAACATAAATTTTCAGCAGTTTACTGACAATCAATTTAATTTTAAATTGGGCTTGAAATTTAGTATTCACAAATTTCTGGATTTTGAATTCTTTTCCGAGTCTTATAATAATTATACGTATCTCTATTTTCCAGGTCTGGCGGAACAAGTGAATCAGGCATCCTTGGATAATGTGCTGATGGATTTATTACGCTCTTTCAATTTTCTCGATATAAAGGACAGGGAAGAATCGAATTTCAAGAATAAATCCTTTAATTTTACAATCACCCATTATCTGGATGACTGGACCTTTGGTCTTAGCTATACAGCCAAATACGAACCTGTGGATAGAATAAATGTTTTCAGTCCGGCCTTCACTTTTTCAATCAAATGGTCGCATATTCCCCAGCTCAAAAATATTGTAGACGTCAAAGGAGCTGATGATGTGTATAATTACAATTTATGGGACCAATCAGAAGAAAAAGCCGATGCTGTCAAAAAAATGCCGAAAATAACAGGCTCTGAGAGCTCTTGATTTTCAATTACTTCAGCTATAATGAGTTGATCAAAGTCGCTTGGGGACCAGGGCAATCGCATTATAATTTTTGTATTTGTTTTGTCACTCTAAGCTATTACCCGCCGCTATCCTGAGCTGCCACCCCCTGTCATTCTGAGCTGCCACCCCCTGTCATTCTGAGCAAAGCGAAGAATCTCATTTGGCATAGACCAATTGTATTCACAAACAAAAGCCCCAAA